>NZ_CAJMXG010000017.1:0-26887 GCF_905219725.1 Oscillibacter sp. CU971 | reverse complement strand
ACTTCGGGCTGTTCCGCCCCGCCATTTACCTGACCCCAGCCGCCCTCCAAAGCCCGGACCGCCTCCGGCACGTCCTGGCCCACGAAGAGACCCACGCCCGGCACCTGGACCCCCTCTGGTCCCTGCTCCGGGCCGTGTGCCTGACGGTCTACTGGTTCGACCCCCTGGTCTGGTGGGCGGCCCTGGCCTCCCGGACGGACTGCGAGCTGGCCTGTGACGAGGGGGCCCTCCGGCGGCTGGGGGAGGCGGAGCGGGTGCCCTATGGCCGGACGCTTCTCTCCCTCATCCCCGTGCGGAAAGCCCCGGCGAATCCCCTTCTCTCCGCCACCACCATGACGGCGGGGAAGCGCCAGCTCAAGGACCGGATCACCCGCGTGGCGGAGAACCCGGTCTATCTGGGCCGGGCCCTCTTCGCCGCCGTGGCCCTGGCGGCGCTGGTGTGTGCCGTCACCTTCACCGGGGCCAAAACCCCGGCCCCCGAACCGGNCCGCTTCCACGACGTGGACGAGGCCGTGTCCACTCTGGCAGAGGAGCTGGAAAACTACGGCGGACCGGACGGCGGCATTATGTCCAAGCTGGCCGTCTANACCCCGGAGAACCCGCCGGAGCATTTCGACCTGGAGGACGGCGAGCTGCTGCGGGTCTACTGGGGGATGTCCTACTCCCTGTCCGCCAGCCTCTCGGACCCCATGGGCTGGCTCTGTTCCCTCTACCAGCTCGATTTGGAGCCGGATTATCTGTCCAGAAACATGGAGATTCTGGGCAGCGACGGGCAGTATCAATATGGCATCAGCCGCCCCGACTGGGCCCCGGAGATAAAGCAGGGCCGGACCGAGGGCATGTCCCTGATGAATCAGGTAATCGACCGTGTCCGGGAGACGGTCCTTTCCTGCGAGAGCCTGAAACCGGCGGACCGCCCCGGCTGGAACGCCGCCGTCACCATCCCCCTGGACGGCCTGGAGCCCTATGAGCCCCAAGAGGCGGAGGAGCTTCCCTTCCCCTATGGCTCCCCGAAGATGCTGGGGGGCCTGGAGGACCCGGACCACGTCCTGGGAGACTACGGGCTGATGTTCTTTGAGGGCGGGGACTCCGCCATGGGCGGCGAGGTCTTCGCCGGAGTGCAGCATATGGCCAGAAGCTCCTTTCCCCAGCCCTTCTGGTCCTTCCGCCCCGGCGCGGGCGGGAACTACAGCGCCTCCCTCTTCCGCAACCTCCTGGGCCACGACGGCTTTTGCATCACCTACAACGCAAATGACAGGGAATGGCCCCTCACCAATGAATACTACTATCTANACGAGGAGGGCCGGCCCGTTCTCCTGGCCCGGATGGAGGGCTACACCCAGCCCATCGATCTGGACGGNGACGNAGTAAACGAACTGGTTTCCCAGGACTCCCACGCCNACTGCTTCTACTTCCGCCGGGACGGGANGTNCTACAAAGCGGACCTGCGGCCCCTGCTGTGGACCGTCTGGCCCGAGGGGACCTTCTTCTACTTCGACAACTGGGACCCCGCCACCCGCTCCATGCCCTTCTGGGCCGACATCCGGCTCTCCTCACCAGGAGCCTCCACACTGTCTCAACAACACCGGACCCTGTATTTCGACGGAGAGCACCTTCTGGTCTACAACGACCAGCGGCATTTCACGGACCACATGATCGGGTGGTTCGACGAGGAGTTCACCGTCAAGGNCGCCGCCCTGACGGCGGTGGAGGAGCGGTTCCACGCCTCCCGCCTGGACGGCGCTTTCTGCGACGACTGGCGGATCACCAATATCGGCGAAAGCCACGGGCTGGAGGTGGACGGGAAGTTCTATGTCTTCAAGCAGGTTTCCTATGAGTTCCACACGCCGGAGCTCCAGGACGCCCCGGCGCTGGGCGAGGGGGTACAGGACCACTGGGCCNCTCCCTCCTCCGAGAACCTCTATCTGCTGTTCATGGTCCCCTCGTGGAACTCTTCGGATGAGATTTCTTACGCGGACTTCGTGTATCTTTGCAGCTTCCAACAGGAGGGCAGCCTCGTCCTATCTGAGGAGCTGGTCCGGGAAAAACTCCGGGAGATGCCGCCCTCGGACATCATCTACTTGGGNACCGCCACGCTCCAGGCTGAGACTTCCATCGCCTCTGCCTCCAATCTANCCCAGGCGGTGATGGACCGTCTCATGGAGGGGGATACCATCAATATGACCCTGCTGGCCTCCGAAGGGGGCGGGCGGTACGACGTAGCCCCCCAGGCCCTGGCGGACTGGATCGGGGAATTTACGGACAGGTATCACTGGAGCTATGCCGAGGACCCCGGCAGCATGCCCGCCGGGTCCCTGCTGATGATGAGCCCCGGCGGGGAATTGAGCCTCCGCTTCTGGCCGGAAAGCGAGTTGGTCCTGCTCAACACCCGCCATCTTGGCCGCCAGGAATCCGTTTGGCTTCGGGCGGAGCCCGCGCCTGGAACGCCGTCCATTTTCCATCTGGCGCAGTCCTGGTATGAGATCGCGGAGGGCCAGAGCATCCCCATTCAAGAGACGCTGGATGAGATATTATCTGATGGCGCTGCGCTCTTTTCCCTCTTCACCCAAGGGGAGGAAAACGTAAAGACCCGCACGGTGAATGCCGGTCAGCTTGACCAAGCAGCAGCCTTTACGGAAAACTATGAATGGGCTCTGGCTCCGGGCTATTACTCCCGTTCCCCCGAGGAGCTGGAACTGTCCTCCCCGGACCGCCGGCAAAGTTTCGCTTTCAACCCTCACAATACGCTTGTAGGGCTCCGGCAGAACAATCAAACCTTCTGGTTCCGGGTCCAGCCCAAAGTGGAAGGCCCTTCCATCTATGACTTCGTGTACGAATGGTATGAAGCGGCAGACTGAACTGTAAAAAAGACGGCGGCGGGAATCTTCCCGCCGCCGCTCTTTACCGTATTGCCAAAGGAATCCGCCCACGATTCTCCCGTCCCACGGCCTACTCCCCCATCACCTGAAACACGATGTCCCGGACCCGGTTTCTCGTGTCGCACTCCACCAGAGTTAAATTCTGCCAGGGCCCCACGGTGATCTTCCCGTCCACAAAGGGCACGGTGATGAAGGGGGACAGCAGCGCCGCCTTGATATGGGAAGAGCCGTTGTCATCGTGCCAGGTCTCATGGTGCCAGTAGGGCACCACATGTCCCTTCTCGTCCAGATAAGGGGAAAACACATCCAGCGCCGCCTTCAAATCGTGGTTTACCATCCCCGGCTCAAACTCCAGGGTGGTCAGCCCCGCCACGCCCCCGGTGGTGAAGCCCGTCACCGTCCCGGCGNAGATGCCGTGCTCCCGGCACGCCGCCGAAACCGCGTGCTGGAAATCCTCCGTCACGTCGATCATGCCCATGTGGGCTTTGGTCTGGTAGGTTTTCTTCTCCGTATAGACTGCCATGGTTTGGCCTCCTTGTTCGTTTTTCGTATTGTATCACGGTTCGGCCTGTGATACAATCCATATTGTATCAATCCGAAAGGGAGNGCTGTCCATGCGCGCCGCGCTGATTCAAATGCCCGTCACGGCGGACAAATCGGAAAACCTGGAAACCGCCTGCCTCCGCCTCCGGGAGGCCAAGGCCCGGGGGGCGGACATCGCCGTCCTGCCGGAGATGTTCTGCTGTCCCTATGACAACGCCTGCTTCCGCTCCTACGGAGAAACGCAGGGCGGAGAAGTTCAGCGGGCCCTGTCCGCCCTGGCGGCGGAGCTGGCGCTGTACGTGGTAGGCGGCTCCCTGCCGGAGCTGGAGGGGGACCGGGTCTACAACACCAGCTTTGTCTACGGGCGGAAGGGAGAGCTTCTGGCAAAGCACCGGAAGGCCCACNTCTTCGACATCGACGTGGAGGGGGGCCAGCGCTTCCGGGAGTCCGACGTCCTTTCCCCGGGAAATGCCGTCACCACCTTCGAGACGGAGTTCGGCGCCATGGGCCTTTGCGTCTGCTTCGACTTCCGGTTTGCGGAGCTGGCCCGGTGCATGTGCCTCCGGGGGGCCAGGTGCATCTTTGTCCCCGCCGCCTTCAATATGACCACCGGCCCCGCCCACTGGGAGCTCCTTTTCCGCCAGCGGGCGGTGGACAACCAGTGCTTCACCGTGGGGGTCTCCCCCGCCCGGGACGAGACGGCCTCTTATGTGGCCTACGGGCATTCCATCGCCGTGGACCCCTGGGGCAGCATTCTCTGCCAGGCCGGGTCCGGGGAGGCCACGCTGTACGCCGATCTGAACCTCCGCCGGGTGGAGTCCGTCCGCCGCCAGCTCCCCATTCTCTCCGCCCGGCGGACGGACCTCTACGAGGTGCGGGAGCGATGAGGGGGGAAACCTTTGCCGCCTTCCGGGAGATTGTCCGCCGGATTCCCGCCGGGAAGGTGGCTACCTATGGGCAGATTGCCCATTTGGCGGGGAGGCCCCGCTGTGCCCGGGCGGTGGGCTGCGCCATGGCGGGCTGTCAGGACCCCTCCGTCCCCTGCCACCGGGTGGTGGACCGCCTGGGAGGCACCAAGGCCGCCTTTGACCTGTACGCCCCCGGAACCCAGCGGGCCCTGCTGGAGGCGGAGGGTGCGGTCTTCCGGCCGGACGGCACGGTGGACTTGGCGCGGTGCCAATGGGACCCCCTGGAGGGGTAGAAAAAGCGCGTGAAGGGAGTATCCCCTCACGCGTTTTTCAGCTCCTCGGAAATGTCCCGGGTGGCGTAGGCGTTCAGTTCCATTCCTGCCGTATGGCCCGCCAGGAACTCGTAATAGCCCTGGGCGGCAATCATGGCCCCGTTGTCCCCGCAGAGGCGCAGGGGCGGCAGGTACAGCTTGATCCCCGCCTCCCGGCAGGCCCGCTCCAGATCCGCCCGCACGATGGAATTGGCGGCTACGCCTCCGGCGGCCACAAGGGTTCCCCGCCCCGTCAGCCGGACCGCCTCCATGGCCCGGGGCACCAGGGTATCGCTGACGGCCTGGGTGAAGTCCCGGGCCAGGGCCCCCCGGTCCAGGGGCTCTCCCACCTGCTCCGCGTGATGGGCCAGGTTCACCACCGCTGTTTTCAGGCCGGAAAAGCTCATGTCCAGGGGCGCGCCGTCCACCTGAGCGTGGGGCAGGTGATACACGCCGCCCGCCGACTGCCGGGCCAGCTCATCGATGGGCTTCCCACCAGGATAGGACAGCCCCAACACCCGGGCTGCCTTGTCAAAGCACTCCCCCGCCGCGTCGTCCCGGGTGCCTCCCAATATTTTCATATCCGTATAGCCCGCCACGTCGATGAGCAGGGTGTTCCCCCCGGAGATAGCCAGGGCCAGAAAGGGGGGCTCCAGCTCGGGGAAGGCCAGGTAGTTGGCGGCAATATGGCCCCGGATATGGTGAACAGGAATCAACGGGACCCCCAGCCCCAGGGCGGCGGACTTGGCGAAGCTCAGCCCCACCAGCACCGCGCCGATAAGCCCCGGCGCGTAAGTCACCGCCACCGCGTCGATATCGCTGCGGGTACAGCCCGCGTCCGTCAGAGCCTTTTCCGTCAGGGCGGCGATGGCCTCCANATGCTTCCGGGAGGCGATCTCCGGCACCACGCCGCCGTACAGGGCGTGAATCTCCACCTGGGAGGCGATGGCGTCGGACAGCACGGTCCGTCCGTCCTCCACCACCGCCACGGCGGTTTCGTCACAGGAGGACTCAAAACCAAGAATTTTCATCATGTCCCTCCCTCAGTCTTCATTCCAGGGAACCTGGCGAATGGGTCCCGCCGCCGGGTCCCGGGGGATGCGGACGTAGCGCTCATACTTCTCCTTGGGGAAACGGTCCCGGTAGATGAAGCGGTTCTCCTCCATCAGCCGCCCGTCCGGCACGGGCCCCTCGGAGAGGTACAGGGTCTTGTAGTGGGCGCCGAACACGTCCGTGTCGTACCCGGCGGTGCGCAGCCCGTTCCTGGCGTAAAATCCCAGGCGGCGCTCCGCCATCGCCGGGTCCGGGGCGTGGACGGGGGCCTCGCTCTCCACCAAAATAACCGTGTCCCCCTCCGCCTGGCGCAAAAGCTTCAGCATCAAGGCCCCCGCGCCGCTGTTCCGGCGGTCCTCCGCCACGCAGAGGTAGTCCAGCAGCGCCCAGCCGGGGCGGCCCAGCCAGAGGAAGCACTCCCCCGCGATCTCCTCCCCGTCAAAGAGGCACCAGGGCTGGTAGCAGCCGTCCCGGCACATGGCCTGGATGTTGGCCAGGGGTTTCAGCTCCGACGGGGGGAAGGAGGGCTTCAAGTCCCGCTCGTAAACCATCGCCACCTGCTCCGGCGAGGCCAGTTTCAGTTTCATTCGTCCGTCTCCTCTTCCCCCGTCAGGTCCAGGGTCATGATGACCGCGTCCTCCTTTGGGTGCTCATAGTAATTCTTCCGCCGCCCCACACCTCGAAAGCCCCGGCTTCCGTACAGCGCGATGGCGGGATAGTTGGAGGCCCGGACCTCCAGGGTCAAAAAGGCCAATTGATTGCCCTTGGCAAAGTCCAGAAAGACCTGCAAAAGCTGTCCCGCCACCCCCTGGCGGCGGCAGTCCGGCCGGACCGCCACGTTGAGGATATAGCCCTCGTCCAGCACCACCTGGAGTCCCGCGTAGCCCGCCACGGCCCCCTGCCCGTCCAGGGCCACCAGGAAAGCCGCCAGGTCGTTTTCCAGCTCCTCTTTCAGCATGTTCCGGGACCAGGGGTCCGGGAAGCAGACCCGTTCCAGCTCCGCCACCTCGTCCAGATGGTCCCCGTTCATGGGGACGATTTGAACCTTCATACTCTGTTCCATAAACGCTCCTTCCTACGCTTCCTCCCGGCTGTAGAGCCCGATGCCCAGCAGAATCAGCGTCCCGCCGAACACCACCAGAACGCCGGGCCGCTCCCTGAAGAGGAGCAGCCCCCACACGGAGGCCAGCACCGGCTCCAGCAGATTCGCCGTGGAAATAAAGGCCGGAGGCAGGTACTTCAGGCCCCAGCTGAATACACTGTGGCCCAGCAGCGTGCAGAATACCGCCATCCCCAGGCCCGCCAGCAGATTGACCGGGCCCCAGCCTATAAGGGCCTGTCCTCCCGCCAGGGCGGCGGCCAGCACCGTCCCCGCCGCCGAGGTATAGACCAAGGTTGTGTACACCGTGGTGGAGAGGGTCCTCCGGCAGACGGCCCCCAGCATGGTATAGACCGCCATGCACACGGACCCCGTCAGGGCGAACAGGTTCCCCCGGAGGGCCGTCCCTCCTCCCCCGGAGTCCGCCAGAGCCACCGCCACGCTGCCGCCGAAGGCCAGCAGCACCGCCGTCCACGCCCGGCGGCTGAGCTTTTTCCGCAAAACCAGCACCGAGGCCAGGGCCACAAACAGCACTTCCGTGTCCACCAGCACCACCGCCGCGGCGATGGAGGTCCAGCGGAGGGACTCGAAGTAACAGGCGAAGTGGACCCCCAGAAAGGCCCCGCTGAGAAGGCTCAGAGAGAGCTCCCGCCGCCGGAGGGCCCGAAACTCCCCCCGCCGGGCAAAGGCCAGGGGAAGCAGCAGCAGGACGGAAAAGGCCATGCGGTAAAAGGCCAGCACCAGGGACGGCGCTGTGGACCAGCGGACAAAGACGGCGGAGAGGGACACCCCCGCCACGCCCAAAAGAACGATGAGGCGCTTCATGCCGGTGCCTCCCTTCTATAGCCCAGGTGGACGCCGGTATGCCCAATGCCCAAAACCACGACCCCCGGCAGCATCTGCCACGCCCGGCCGTAAATTCCCAGCAGAAAAAAGGCTGCTGCCGGCAGGCTGGCTCCCGCCAGCCAGGAAAAACCGATTTCTTCCGTCATCCCTTCGCCTCCAGCCAGTTCTTTCCCCAGTGGGCCTCCGCCGTCAGGGGGACGCTGAGGCGGACCACGTTCTCCATCTCTTCTTCCAGCAGCCTCGCCACNTCCGCCGCCTCGTCCTCGAAGCACTCCACAATCAGCTCGTCGTGAACCTGGAGGACCAGCCGGGCCTGGGGCTTCTCCGCNCGAAGGCGCTTCCACACCGCCGCCATGGCCAGCTTCATTACGTCCGCCGCCGTTCCCTGGATGGGCATGTTCAGCGCCACCCGCTCGCCGAAGGACTGCATATTTTTATTGGATGAAATCAGCTCCGGCAGGTCCCGGCGGCGGTGGAAGAGGGTTTCCACATAGCCCGTCTCCCGGGCCTTTTTGACCACCTCATCCATATAATGGCGCACGCCGGGAAAGGCGGCAAAATAGCCGTCCATATATTCCCTGGCCTCCGCCACGGTGACCCCCAGGTCCTGGCTTAAGGAAAAAGCGGAGATGCCGTAGACAATGCCGAAGTTCACCGCCTTGGCCNGGCGGCGCATCTCGTGGGTCACGTCCTCCCGGGCCACATGAAAGACCTTGGCCGCCGTCTCGGCGTGGAAGTCGCCTCCCGGCNGGAAGGCCTNCCGCATAGCCTCGTCCCCGGCGATGTGGGCCAGAATGCGCAGCTCAATCTGGGAATAGTCCGCGTCCACCAGAACGCAGCCCTCCGCCGCCGTGAACATCCGGCGAAACTCGCTGCCAAGGTCCGTCCTTGTGGGGATGTTCTGCAAATTCGGCTCCGTGGAGCTGAGGCGGCCCGTGGCGGTAACGNTCATCTGGAAGTTTGTCCGCACCCGCCCGTCGGGGTCCATGGCCTTCAAAAGCCCGTCGGCGTATGTGGATTTCAGCTTGGCGTACTGCCGGTATTCCAGCACTGCGTCCACAATGGGGTGCTGGAGCTTTTCCAGCACGTCGGCATTGGTGGACCAGCCGGTTTTCGTCTTTTTCCCGTGGGGCAGGCCCAGGCGATCGAACAGCACTTCCCCCAGCTGCTTGGGAGAGTTGATGTTGAACTTGCCCCCGGCCATCTCGTAAATGGCGGTCTCCCGCTCCGCCATCCGGGCGGAGAGGCTCTCGCCGAATTCCGCCAGAGCCCGGGCGTCCACGCCGCAGCCCGTCCGCTCCATCTCCGCCAGCACCCGGCACAGGGGCAGCTCGGCGGTCTGGAACAACCCCCACTGGCCCCGCTCCCGGATCCTGGGGACCAGCGCCTCATAGATCGCCTCCACCGCCGTGACGCAGCTGTCCAGGGAAGCGGCGGCCTCTCCGTCCCCCAGGAGGGAGAAAGCGTCCGGCTCCAGATAGAGGGGCTTTGGCAGCTCCTCGTTAAAATAGGCGACAAACAGCCTCTGGAGGTCGTAGCTCCCCGCCGTCGCGTCCAGCAGGTAGGCCCCCAGGGCGGTGTCGAAAACAAAGCCCTCCGCCGGGAAGCCGCTCTCCAGCAGCATCCGGGTCAGGTCCTTGACGTTGTGGGAAACCTTCTTGATCTCCTCTGAAAACAGGGCGGAGAGAAGGCAGTTCCAGTCCCCCTGATACCGTTCAAAAAACAGCTCCGCCATGACGGCGGGGCCCTCCCCCGTCTCACAATAGACTCCCACGGCGGAGCAGTCCGGCCGGGCCAGCAGGGATACGTGATCCGCCTCTTTCCAGAGGGCCAGCAGCTCCTCTCCCCGGGCGGGGTCTGTCACTGTCTCCCCCACGGCGGCAGCGGCCTCCCGGGCCTCCGGGACCGGGGCGCTGTCCGGGCTGAGGCCGAATTTCTCAATGAGCTTGGTGAACTCCAGCTTCAAAAACAGGGGGTATGCTCCGGGGCCCGGAGCTTTTCTCCGGTTGTCCTCCGGGCGGAAGTCCAGGGGCGCGTCGGTGACGATGGTGGCCAGCCAGTAAGAATGCCGGGCGTCCGCCTCTCCCTCCGCCAGCTTTTTGATAATGCCGGGCTTGGCGGGGGTGTCCGGGGCGGTCACGATTTCCTGCATGTGGGCATAGAGATGTTCAATCGAGCCATACATTTGAACCAGGCCCATGGCGGTCTTCTCCCCCACGCCCTTCACGCCGGGGATGTTGTCGGAGCTGTCCCCCATCAGGGCCTTCAAATCAATCATGTGGATGGGGGCGAAGCCGTACTCCTCCCGAAAGGCCTCCTCCGTCATGTCCTTCGTCGTGGTCTGGCCCATGCGGGTGGAGACCAGCTTCACCTTCGTGTGTTCATCAATCAGCTGGAGGCTGTCCTTGTCTCCGGTGACAACGACGCACTCCCAGCCCGCCCCGGCGCACTTCCGGGAAATGGTGCCCAGGAGATCGTCGGCCTCCCAGCCCTCCAGCTCATAGCGGGGGATGTTCAGCGCGTCCAGCACCTCCTTGAGGACCGGCACCTGCACTCGCAGCTCCTCCGGCATGGGCTTCCGGGTGGCTTTATAANCCGCGTCCGCCTTGTGGCGGAAGGTGGGGGCGTGGAGGTCGAAGGTGACGCAGACCGCGTCCGGGGACTCCTCCCCCTCCAGGCGCAGCAGCGTCGTCAGAAAGCCGAAGACGGCGTGGGTATAGAGCCCGTCCCGGGTCGTCAGAGGCCGGATGCCGTAGTAGGCCCGGTTGATGATGCTGTTTCCGTCGATGACCATGAGCTTCATAAGGGTGACCTCCTGTCAAAAGGAAAAATTACAGTCTGGATGATTATACCACGTCTAAACCGGATTCACAACAGCGGAAGCTCCTGTTTTTTCGTTTCCGGTTTGTCGCTTTTTGTTTTTCTTTTGTAACTTCTTCCCGAAGGGAAGCTGTCATACTTTATAATAAGCATTTGATACAAGGAAAGGAGTTCTGTCCATGCGCCGATTAGAAGTCTTCACCCTGGCGCTGGCCTGTCTGCTCACGCTCACCGCCTGCGGCGGCGGGGCGGAGGCGCCGGACGCCGGGCGGGACCCGCTTCCCCCGGACGGCGGCGAGGATATGACCGTCTATGACTGCGGCGGGCTGAGCGTAGCCCTGCCCACCGAACACCTGGACCTCCTGCGGGTAGATACGGACTTCCCCGACGCTGAGGAGAGCTGGAAGCCCCTGATCTCCGTTTACGAAAAAGCCTCCTACGAGGCGGCCATGGAGGACTTCGGCGGCGAGGGGGGCTTCCTCTTCGGCTTTCTGGCGATGGACCAGGCGGCCTTTGAGCAGCANATCNGCTCCGACGGCTCCGGCATCGAGGTCTTCGCCACCGACGGGGAGCGGTACTACGCCTACACCTACCCCACCGACGTGCAGTTCTACCGCCCGGATGCCGAAAGCGTCCCGGACCACCCGGACTGGCCTGTGTGGGAGAAGCTCTGCAAGCTGGGCCCCCAGGTCCGGGAGGACTTCCTCACCCGAAACAACCTCCAGTCCTTCTCCGTTCAAGACTTCCTGGGCCGGCTGGACGAAAGCGGGGGCCATGTGGTCCTGAAATACTACCCCTATTTCCTAAAGGACGGCGATACCCGCATCTACAATCAGCTCCTCCTCCGCCAGCCTGCCCGGCAGGGCGAGGGGGGCCTGTGGGCCGTAGAGCAGTGGCTGGACGCGCGGGGCACTCAGTACCTCTACTTCCCCGACAGCGGCAAGCCCGCCGCCGAGCATTACGCGGACCTCCAGGCGGCGTGCGACGCCGGGGAGCATCCCGAGCTGCTGACCCCCGTTGGGGCGGCGGAGGCCTTTGTGAAAGACTACTCCGGCCACGAGACCGCCGAGGGCAGCTTTGAGCGGGTCCCGGAGGTGGACCAGGGCTACATGGAGCGGAACCAGCGCCTCCAGCAGCTGGTGCTGGATCTGGAATTCCGGCCGGAGGACGTGGGCGATATGGACCTTCTAAACTGCGTGGGCGAGGCCACGGGGGACAACTGGGGTGCGCTGGGCCGGTTCATGTACGGCTCTGACTGGTTCAATCCCCTGATGGACGCCGTGGCGGAAGCCGCCGTGGGCGGGGACCAGCAAACCCGGAACCGGGCGGTCATGTCCTTCCTTTTGGCAACGAAAGACGCCCGAACGGACTTCCGCACTCCCCTGGACATAATTCTCCAGACCCAGGCCCAGGCGGACCCCGGCGCTTTCACCGCCGCACTGGCGGAGTTTTCGGAAGAGGACCAGGCCCGCATTCGGTCCAACACCACTGCCCTCAAATGAGCGCCTGTCCCCGGCGCTAAAAAAAGTTTTTCACTTTTCCAAAATTTTCTCACGCCGCCCCTTGCTTTTCTCCGGTACTTGTATTAGAGTAGAAGCATCAAATACAAAAAAGGAGACTGTCATCATGAAAGTTTTGGAAACCAAGAACGCCCCCGGCGCCATCGGCCCCTACTCCCAGGGTTTTGAAGTGAACGGCTTTGTCTACACCTCCGGCCAGATCCCCGTGGACCCCGCCACCGGCGAGNTGCCCGCCGGCATCGCCGCCCAGGCGGAGCAGAGCTGCAAGAACGTGGGCGCCATTCTGGAGGCCGCCGGAGCCGGCTTCGACAAGGTCTTCAAGACCACCTGCTTTCTGGCGGACATGGGCGACTTCGCCGCCTTCAACGAGGTCTACGCCAAGTACTTCACCTCCAAGCCCGCCCGCTCCTGCGTGGCCGTGAAGGACCTGCCCAAGGGCGTCCTCTGCGAGATCGAGGCCATTGCCGCGAAATAANCCGCAAATTTTCCAAAATGAAAGGGTCCCCCTCCGCTGGAGGGGGACCCCTTTTTTCCGTCAGGCGATGTACTTACTACTCCGACACAACCTTCTTGATGTCCATGTCCTTGGGCAGGACCAGGCTCAGGATGATGGAGACCACAAAGACCACGGCCACCACGTTGGAGGCGAAGACGGACTGGCTGGTCTCCGGGAAGATGTGCCAGATATCCGCCTCGCTGGTGGCGGTAAAGCCGATGCCGATGGCCAGGGACAGCGACGCGATGGTCACGTTCCGCTGGGAGAAGCCGCAGTTGGCGATCATCTGCATGCCCGAAATAACGATGGAGCCGAACATCATGATGGTGCATCCGCCCAGCACGGACTCCGGCAGGGAGGCAAAGAAGTTGCCCACCGGCGGCAGAAGGCCCGCCAGCAGCATGCATGCCGCGCCGGTCATGATGGTGAAGCGGTTCACCACCTTGGTCATGGCCACCAGGCCCACGTTCTGCGAGAAGGAGGTTACCGGCGGGCAGCCGAACAGGGCGGCAATGGTGGAGGCGTAGCCGTCGCAGGCCAGGGAGCCGGAGATTTCCTCGCTGGTAATCTCCCGGCCCAGGCCGCCGGAGACCAGGGCGGAGGTATCCCCGATGGTTTCCGCCGCAGAGACCAGGAAGATGATGCACGCGGAGGCCACGGCGCCGGGATGGAACTCCGGCATATAGGGAAGGAACCGGGGCAGGGCTATAAGCCCGCCGGACATCAGCGTCCCCAGGTCCACCTTGCCCATGAAGATGGCCACGATGTAACCCACCACCAGGCCCGCCAGAACGCTGAGCTGCTTGAGGTAGCCCTTGGCCAGGGTGTTCCAGAGGAGGCACGCCGCCAGGGTGACAACACCCAGCATCAGATTCTGGGCGGAACCGAAGTNTTCGGCGTAGCCGCCGCCGAAGGAGCGGGTGCCCACGGTGAAGAGGGAGAAGCCGATGGCCGTCACCACGGAGGCCGCCACGATGGGGGTGATAATCTTCCGCCAGTNCTTCGCCAAAAGGCCCAGGGTGCCCTCCATCAGGCCGCCCACGATGACCGCGCCCACCAGGGAGGGGTAGCCGTAGTTGGCGGCGATGGAGCTGAGCACCGCCACAAAGGTGAAGCTGACGCCCATGACCACCGGCAGCTTGGACCCCACCTTCCAGATGGGATAGAGCTGGATCAGCGTGGCGATGCCCGCCACGAACATGGCGTTTTGCAGCAGGATGGCCACCTCAGCCTGGCTGAGGGCCGGCTGGGCGGAGGCGGCGATGAGGGTGATGGGGGCCAGGTTGGAGACGAACATCGCCAGGATGTGCTTGAGGCCGAAGGGAATGGCCTTCCCCAGGGGGACCCTCCCATCCAATTGGTAAATGTTGTTGATGCTGCATTCCGGGGCCTGTTTTGTCCGGTTCATCGTGATCGCTTCCTTTCTCCGCATACTTGCCCGGACAGACGCCGGGCCCTTGGCTTCCATTATATGCACAAAGGTCGACCTTTGTCAAACAATTTTTTTGTGCTCCTCGCAAAAATTTTGCTGCAAACGAAGAGGACCCGCCTTACGCGGGTCCTCAAATCCTTTTGATCCGTCTTTTCTCAAAGCCACGCGGTGCCCAGGAGCTCATCCTTCCCGGGACGGCCCATCAGCTCCGGGACCACGTCCCGGGCCTGTTTGCCCTGGTACAGCACCTCATAGGCGCACCGGCAGATGGGCATTTCCACGCCCTCCCGGTCCGCCAGCTGGCGGACGCTCTCGGCGGCATAATAGCCCTCCACCACCGCGCCCACTTCCTCCATGGCCTCCTGAACGCTTTTCCCCTGGCCGATGAGGATGCCCGCCCGGTTGTTCCGGGAGTGCATGGAGGTGCAGGTGACAATCAGATCCCCCATGCCCGCAAGCCCTCCGAAGGTCCGCCGGACGCCCCCCAGGTGCTCCCCCAGCCGGGTGATCTCCGCCATGGCCCGGGTCATCAGCAGGGCCTTTGTGTTGTCCTGGAAGCCCAGGCCCGCGCAGATGCCGNAGCTCAGCGCAATCACGTTTTTCAGCGCCGCCGCCAGCTCCACGCCCACAATGTCGTAGCTGGTGTAAACCCGGAAATAATCGCTCATAAACGCGTCCTGGACAAAGCGGGCCTCCTCCAGCTCCGGACACGCCGCCACACAGGCCGTGGGCAGCCGAAGGCCCACCTCCTCCGCGTGGGAGGGGCCGGAAAGGGCCACGATTCCCCGGCAGACATCCCCGGTGGTCTCCCGGAGGACCTGGCTCAGCCGCAGGTTCGTGTCCCGCTCGATGCCCTTGGAAACCGTCACCAGAACGGTCTCGGGCCGCAGGTAGGGGGCCATTTTCTTCCCCGTCTCCCGAACCGCGAAGGAGGGCGGCGCGCTGACCACCAGATCCGCCCCCTCCAGGCAGCTCAGGTCCCCGGTGATGCGCAGCGCCTCCGGCAGGGGGACGCCTTTCAGCCGGGGATTTTCCCGGGTCTTACNCATCTCCTCCGCTCCGGCGGGGGTCCGGGACCANAGGGTCACGTCGTGCCCGTTGCTGCACAGCACCAGCGCCAGGGCCGTGCCCCAGCTGCCGCTGCCCACTACCGCCGCTTTCATGATCCGCCCTCCTTTTNCTTATGGAAGCTCAGCTTCCGTTCCTTGCCGTGGATCAGCCGCTGGGCGTTGCCCCGGTGCTGCCAGACCACCAGCCCCCCCAGGAGGAAGGCCAGCACTACGATTCGAATCTCCGGGTAGCAGTACCAGCTGATAAAGGGGAAGCTGGCCCCGGCCCACAGGGAGCCCAGGGAGACATACCGTGTAACAATTACCAAAATCAGGAAGCCACCCCAGACCACCAGAGCGACGCGCCAGTCGATCATGAGGGCGATGGTGCCGCCGGAGAGGATGCCCTTGCCCCCCTTGAAATGGAACATGCAGGGGAACATGTGGCCCAGAAGGCAGAAGAGGGCCGCGAAATACTTGCCAAGCAGCGGGTCCCAGGCAAAGAGCCAGCTTCCCAGCAGCACGGCGATGACCGCTTTCAGCACGTCGCAGAGAATGACCACGAAGGTCAGTCCGCCGCCGAAGGTCCGGTGGAAGTTCGTCAGCCCGGCGTTGCCGCTGCCGTGGTTCCTCACGTCGTCCCGGAGGATATACTTGGACACGATGACTGCGCCGTTGAAGCAGCCTAGGAGGTAACACGCCAAGGCGATTCCGCCGTAATACAGGAAATACCACCAAATCCCGATCATACTCAAACCTCCTTGTCGCCCCTCTGCCGGACGGAAATCTTGATGGGCGTTCCCTCCAGGCCGAAGGTGTTTCGGATGCAGTTCTCAAGATACCGCTGATAGGAGAAGTGGAAGAGCCTCGTGTCGTTGCAGAAGATCACGTAGTGGGGGGGCTTCACCCCCACCTGGGTCATATAGTAGATTTTCAGCCGCCGCCCCTTGTCCGTGGGGGGCTGAACCCGGGTCTGGGCGTCCGCCAGCACGTCGTTCAGCATACCCGTGGTAATCCGGGTGGCCGCCTGGTTGCTGACGTAGTCGATGAGCTCAAAAAGCCGGTCCACNCGCTGGCCTGTCTTGGCGGAAATGAAGAGGATGGGGGCGTAGGCCATGAAGCTCAGGCCCTCCTGGACCTCCTTGCGCATCCGGTCCATGGTCTTGCCGTCCTTTTCCACCAGGTCCCACTTGTTCACCACGATGATGCTGGCCTTCCCCGCCTCGTGGGCCAGGCCCGCCACCTTCGTGTCCTGCTCCGTGACTCCCTCCGTGGCGTCAATCAGAATCAGGCACACGTCCGAGCGCTCAATGGCCATAGTGGCCCGGAGGACGCTNTACTTTTCAATGGCCTCCTCCACCTTGCTCTTCCGCCGGAGGCCCGCCGTGTCGATGAAGACGAATTTGCCCTTGTCGTTTTCAAACCGGGAGTCGATAGCGTCCCGGGTGGTGCCTGCCATGTCGGAGACAATCACCCGCTCCTCCCCCAGGATTTTGTTCACCAGGGAGGACTTTCCCGCGTTGGGCTTTCCGATAACCGCCACCTTGATGGCGTCGTCCTCCTCTTCCTCCCCGTCCTCCGGCGGGAAGTACTGGAGNCAGGCGTCCAGCAGGTCTNCGGTTCCGTGTCCGTGGACGGCGGAGACGGCGATGGGGTCCCCCAGCCCCAGGTTATAGAACTCGTAGAAATCCGGGTCCGGGGCCCCGGTGGAGTCCATTTTGTTCACCGCCAGGACGATGGGCTTCCCGCTGCGCAGCAGCATGGCGGCCACCTCCTGGTCCGAGGCGGTGAGGCCTGTCCGAATATCCGTCAAAAAGACAATCACCGTGGCGGTCTCGATGGCGGTCCGGGCCTGGTCCCGCATGAACTCCAGAATCTGGCTGTCCGTCCGGGGCTCGATGCCNCCGGTGTCCACCAGGGTGAAGGCCCGCCCGCACCAGTCGGACTCCCCGTAGATGCGGTCCCGGGTGACGCCGGGGGTGTCCTCCACGATGGACAGGCGTTTCCCGATGATTTTATTGAACAGCATGGACTTGCCNACGTTGGGGCGGCCCACGATGGCGATGATAGGCTTTGGCATAAGGGGGCTCCCTCCCGGCGGCGCGCGCCGCCTTGTTTTTTTGAAACATAAAAATCCAGTTTCATTATAACCGGGATGGGCCAAAGGCGCAAGGAAAATCTTTCCGGGAATGGGAAAAGGCGGAGGCATTCAGCCTCCGCCCCAGGAATTTACCGTTTGCAGCGGCAGCCCGCCGCGCTGATTGCCAGGGACGCCAGAAACACCCCCGCCAGGGCCAGCAGAGCCAACGGCAAAAGGGAACGAACATTCTNCGCCAGGAAGGTCAAGTCGGACNGGGCCCACATGCCGGCCTCAAAATTTTTGANNGCGTAAAAGAAGAAGAAGGCCAGGGGAAAGCAGGTAAACTGCGCAACCTGGCTGCCAAGCCAATAGTAAAAGGGCAGATTGAACGCCGCCCAGACCGGCGGAGTCACCGCCGCCACCAGAACCGACCATCTCAATGCCTCCGGCNGGAAGGTCCGGTAAAAGGCGAAAGCCGCCAAATTGGATACCACGGCCCCCGCTATGCTCACCAGCACCGTCAGCAGGACCACGGCGTATTTCCCCGCGAGCACCTTCCCCGCGCCTACCGGCAGGGTCCGCTGGTATTTCCCCCAGGCCGTCTTTTCCTCCTTCTCCAGGGCCGTGAGGTGCAGAAGGCCCACCATCATATCCAGGGCAAACGAGAACAGCATCCCGGCGTAAACGCCGCTTTCGGCCGCGAACAGAATCAAAAGTCCCCCCAGCACCAGCAGGACGATTTTGTCGACGCCCTTGAAAAACAGGCACAAATCCTTGTAAATGATTCCCCTCATGACGCTTCCCCCTTGATATAAAACAGCATGATGTCCTCCAGGGACGCGGCGTCCGCNACGGCCTTGGGATACTTCTTTCCAGCGGCGGAGCGGTCCCGGACCAGGTACTCCGCGCTGACCCCCGTCTCCCGCCGGACGATGTAATCCCCCGGCTCCACCTCCGTGCCCTTGCCGCAGCGGAGGATGCCGTATTGGTCCAGAAGCACGTCCTTCTCCTCCTCGAAGACGATCTTCCCCTGGTGGATCAGCACCGCATAGTCGGCGATCTTCTGGATATCCGAGGTGATATGGGAGGAGAAGAACACGGAATGCTCCTCGTCCTGAATAAAGTCCAGCAGGATGTCCAGAATCTCGTCCCGGATCACCGGGTCCAGGCCCGCCGTGGCCTCGTCCAGAATCAGCAGCCGGGGCCGGTGGGCCAAGGCGGCGGCAATGGACAGCTTCATCTTCATGCCCTTGGAGAAGGTCTTGACCCGCTTCCGCTCCGGCAGAGCGAAGCGCTTCAAATAGCCTCGGTACGCCTGGCCGTCCCAGACGGAATACACCCCGGAGAGGACTTTTTCCACGTCCAGAGGCGTGAAGGCCTCCGGGAAATTACAGGCGTCGAACACCACGCCCAGGTCATTTTTTACGGCGGGGTCAGTATGATCCCGGCCCAGAAGCTCCACGGTCCCGCCGTCTTTTTTCAGATCGTTTAAAATCAGGCGGATGGTGGTGCTCTTCCCCGCGCCGTTTTCCCCAATGAAGCCCACAATGCGGCCCTGGGGCACCTGGAAGGACACGCGGTCCAGGGTGAAGCCCGGGAAGCGCTTGGTGAGGTCCCGGACCAAAATGCTGTTTTCCATGGTCAATCTCCTTCTTCATAAAACAATGTCAGGATGCCCGTCAGTTTCTCCAGCGGGATGCCGTGGGAGCGGCCCAGCTCCGCCGCCCTTTGCAGCAGGCCCTCCGCCTCCCGGAGCCGCTCCTCCCGGATGAACTCCTGATTTTGCGCCGCCACAAAGCTGCCCTTGCCGGAGACCGTCTCGATGAAGCCGTCCCGGGTCAGGTCCTCATAGGCCCGCTGGACCGTGATAACGCTGAGGTGGAGCTCCTTCGCCAGGGCCCGCATAGAGGGCAGGGCCTCCCCGGCGGTTAAGGTTCCGTCCATAATCTGCGTCTTGATCTGCTGGCAAATCTGCTCATAAATCGGTTTGCCGCTGCTGTTGCTGATGAGAATGTCGATAGGATCGCCCCCCTTGTATTGCCCGTACCTTTCGTACTGGTTCGTTAAGTACACTATAGACGCACGAGGGCCGTNTGTCAAGAGGGAATATGAAAAAAGAGAAAAAATTTGGCCTCCACTTAGGCCTTGTTTGAAAATTGGCGGAAAAAGGTGCCCAAAGACGGCGTTTTGCCATTTTCCAAACAAGGCTTAATAGAGGCGTCTATGATTTGGAAAAGCACCCGGCGGGAATCACGCTGAGATTTCCCGCCGGCGCCTCCTCTCACAGCTCCCGCATCAAATGGAAGGTCTGCATCAATTGAATGGCCCCATAGCCCCACTGGTTGTTGGGATACTCCATATCCGGCCGCCGGAGACAGCCCCGGATAAGATACGCCCGAATCTGATAGGTCCCCATGGCCGGTTCGTTTCCCTCCCGGACGCCCCACTGGAGCAGCAGGGCGCAGGTCCCCGCCAGCACCGCCGCCGCCGCGCTGGTGCCGCTCATAAGGCCCGGCCCATAGGGGTAGATGCCTCCGACTCCCACGCCGGGGGCCGTCAGGTCCGGAAGAATCCGTCCGTCCCAGGCGGGGCCCCGGGAGCTCTTGGCGTAGAGGCTTTTGTTGTTGCTGTCATAGGCCCCGCAGCAGATCACTCCCACGGCGGAGGCGGGGCTGGTGACGGTGTAGTCCGGCGTGGCCGCCAGGAACTCCACCGTGGGGGAGACGAAGCCCGTCATGGGCAGCCACACCTGATATCTGCCGTTGAGCAGAATATCCCCGTGGAGCTGGATGGTCCACACCCCCGGAGTGGCCCCCAGAATGCGGATCACCGTCAGCTGTCCCCCGCTGCCCTCCACGGGGAAGTGGTACTCGATCTGGACCCGGGCCGCCTCCAGCACCAGCTTCACGTCGGCGGCGGGGCCGATGCCCGGCTTGGCGGGCACCCGGCCCACCAGCTCCCCGGAGGGGGACCGGACGGAGACGGACAGCCGGTCCGCCACGGTGTTCCACACCGCCATATACACATCCCCGGCGTTTTCCCCCACCTTCAAATCCACGGTGCCCGGCGCCTCCCCGGGCAGGAGGACGCCGCCGGTGTGGTGCCGGGCCTCGGCCTCGTTTCCCGCCGCGGCGCAGAGGCACACCCCCGCCTGAAGGGACGCGCCCCCCAGGTACTCCTCAAAAACGCTGACCCCGTCGTGGCCCCCGGCGTTGGTGCCCAGGCCGATGCAGATGACCACCGGGCGGCCCAGCTGCCGGGCCTTGTGGAGGATGTACTCCACACCCACCATGACGGCGCTGGACTCATAGGCGTGCCCCTGGTCCGCCGGGACACAGTAGCGCTCCCGGNAANAGGGCCGGGCCTTTTTCAGCTTCACGGCGATGATCTCCGCGTCCGGGGCTGCGCCGGAGAAGTCCTCCGTCTGCCGCCCCGCCGCCACGGAGGCCAGGAAGGTGCCGTGGCCGTCCTCGTCCCGCTGGGGCACGATGGCGTAGGGGTCCTGAGAGGCCAGGGCGGCGTTGATCTCCGCGTTGGAGTACTCCCGGCCCAGGAGGAAGCCCTCCGGCGGAGGACCGTCCACGGTCTGGTCGTAGATAGATTGAATCCGGCTGCTGCCGTCCTCATAGCGGAAGACGCTTTGGGTGTAGTCGATGCCGGTATCCAGGAAGCCGATGAGCACCCCCCGCCCCTTCAGGTTCAGGTAGGGCTGGCTCTGGACCTGAGAGATCCCCGCCGCCTCCAGGGCGGGACGGTCCAAAAGCCCCAGCACCACGGAGACGGAGCTGACGAAGGCAGTGCCCAGGGCCTCTTCCAGGTGGTGGAAATTCTCCTGCTTGATGTAGCCCAGGACATAGCGCCCGGAGAGAAACTGCCCGATGACCACCTCGTTTGATCGCTGAACGTAGGCAAAAAAAGCGTCCGTAGCACGGGTGACGAAGTCCACGGTGTCCGGCGCTTGAATGAAAGCCATCGCCTCGGGAGATAAGGCCATGGTTAAAGCCCCCTTTCCAAATGACTGACCAGTTCGTTCATGGTTCCGCAGAGGTTCAGCCGCCCATAGCCCCAAAGAGGATTTGGGTACGACAGGAAGGGGCTGCGGAGGGCCCCCTTGCATAAAAACGCCTTCACCCGCTGGCCGTAGAGAAACGGGTCGTTTCCCTGGACGATGCCCCACTCCATCATCAGCGCCGCCGACCCGGAGACAAAGGGGGCCGCCATGCTGGTGCCGGTGAAGACGTCGTAGCCGCCCCCCGGCTTGGCGGAGCGGACCGCCTCCGCCGGGGCCGTCAGATCCAGGAGCACCCGGCCCGCGCAGTCCTGGTCCCCCCGGCCGGAGAAGGGGCTCACCGTCTCCGTCTCCGGCCGGAAGCCCCCCACGGAGATGGGGTACAGCGCCGTGGCGGGAAGGGTGATGGTCAGATCCGGCTCCGGCTGGAGGAAGGCGGTGCGGTCGCTGACCTCCTCAATGGTGGGCAGCCACACGTCGAAGCGGCCGTCGGCCACCTTCTTGCCGTGGCACCGGAGCTTCCAGAGGCCGTCCAGCCCTCCCGGCGGCGCGTCCAGAAGGAACAGGGCCTCCTGCGTGGCGGTGTAGTGGGTAGGCACGCCGTAGAAAATCGCCGCCCGGATGGGGCCGAAGCGGAGGAAGCGGGTCCCCTCCGTCAGGGGGCCGGTGGTCTGGCCGTTGGGGAGGACCAGCTCGAACACCGCCTCGTCGGCGAAGTTCTTCCAAAGGGAGAGGTAAATCTGGGGCCGCTGGGTGGAAACGGTGAATTCCGCGTCCAGGGTCTCGTTTTCCACCAGCCGCCCCCGGAAGTGGTGGGCCCCGCTGCCCTCGTTCCCGGCGGCGCAGACCACCACGCTCCGCCCCCGCTGGGAAGATTGGTCGATGTAAGCCTCAAAGAGGGACTGCCCCTGGTGGGAACCGCAGTTGGTGCCGTAGCTCAGGTTCACCACGCAGGGCATCCGCCGCTCCTCCGCCTGGTCCAGCAGGTACTTCACCGCCCGCATGATGTCCGTGGTCCGGGAGCTTGAAAGCTTCACGGCGGCGATGGAGGCCCCCGGGGCCGCTCCGCTCCGCCCGGCGGCAATGGCGGCGACGGCGGTGCCGTGGCCGGTCTCGTCGGGGGAGTCCACCAAGCCGGTGGCGATTTCCGCCTTGGTATAGGCCGCTCCGTGGAGGAAGCCCCTGGGTGGCGTGCCCTGGGCCGTCATGTCCCAGAGGCCCACAATGCGGCTGGAGCCGTCGTCCGCCAGAAATTCCGGGTGCCGCAGATCCAGTCCGGAGTCCACAAAGCCGATGAGCACCCCCTGCCCCGTCAGCCCCAGGCCGGTCTCCCGCTGGACCGGAGGGATGCAGGATGCCTCCAGGCTCCGGTCCGCCAGGCTGCTGAGCCGCCGGGCGGGCTCATAGCAGGTGACCTGCCAGTGGGCCAGCAGCCGCTCCGGGGACTCCTCCTCCAGCTCCATGATGGCAAACTGGGCGTCCAGCAGCTCCGTGGGATAGCCCAGGGAGAGGATATCCCCCGTGTATTTGATGATGTATTCCATACAGCCCTCCTGTCCCGATGCTTTGGGCGGTGTCCGGAATGCCCCGCCCGCATAGGATAGTATACGGAAAGGAGGAGCAGCCTTATGAATCCAACTTATACGGACAAGGGCAGCTTGCAGATCTTTGTCACGGCCGGGGAGACCCCGGACCCTATCCCGGAGGCCCGGGTCCGCATTACGGACCCCACGGACGGCAGGGTGCTGGAGGAAGCGGCCACCGACGCCTCGGGCCAGACGCCCTTTATCGAGCTGCCCGCGCCCCCCATGGAGTGGTCTGTGGAGGAGGGGGCGGCGGAGCAGCGGCCCTACGCCGTCTACAATGTCACCGTCTTCGCCCCGGAGCGGGAGACCCTCCACCTGGGCGGGGTGGAACTGCTGCCCGCCGGGCGGGCCATCCAGCGGGCCCCCCTGGCCCCGGCCCGGTCCGGGGGCTTCAATGTACACAATGTGCTCTTAGCCCCTCACGCCCTGTGGGGGGAGCCCTCTAACCGCCCGGAGGAGGCGGAGGTCAAGCCCCTGCCGGAGCCGGAGGGACTGGTCGTCCTGCCGGAGCCGGTGATCCCGGAGTTTGTGGTGGTCCACGACGGGCGGCCCGAGNACGCGTCCNCCCGGAATTACTGGGTCCGGTTCAAGGACTACGTGAAAAACGTGGCGTGCAGTGAAATCTACTCCACCTGGCGGACGGAGGCCATTAAGGCCAACGTGCTGGCCATTACTTCCTTTACTCTAAACCGGGTCTACACAGAGTGGTACCGGGGAAAAGGCTATGACTTCACCGTCACCAGCTCCACGGCTTTCGACCAGTCCTACTCCCACGGGCGGACCATCTTCGAGGAGATCGGCGTGGTGGTGGACGATCTCTTCACCACCTACGTCACCAAGGAGGGCATCGCCCAGCCCCTGTTCACCCAGTACTGCGACGGGCGGCGGACACAGTGCAGCGGTCTGAGCCAGTGGGGCTCTCAAGCGCTTGGGGAGCAGGGCTGGGACGCGGTGAGCATTCTGAAAAAGTACTACGGCTCGGAAATCTACCTCAAAAGCGCGGAGAAGGTGGAGGGCGTCCCCCTGTCCTACGGCGGGGAGGTGCTGACCCTGGGCAGCGAGGGGGAAGCGGTGCGGACCATTCAAGTCCAGCTCAACCGCATCGCGGACAATTTCCCCGCCATTCCCAAGATCCCGGCGGACGGCGTCTATGGCCCCGCCACCCAGGCGGCGGTGACGGAGTTCCAGAAAATCTTCCACCTGCCCCAGACGGGAAGCGTGGACTTCGCCGTCTGGTATGAGATCTCCAATGTGTTCGTGGCGGTGTCCCAGATGGCGTGAAGGGCTTCATCCCGCCGCAGTCTCCCCGCCTCTCTTCAAGCAGGAAGGACCGTCTCGGAACATCGTTCCGAGGCGGTCCTTCTTTGGACTTCAGATATTCCCCTCATGCCCGGCAGGCTCTAAAAAAGCGGCTCAAATAATGAAGATCATGGTTTTTAAACGCTCTGAACGGTCNTTTTTAGCGGCATTCCTGCGCGGGGCGGGCCTCCCCCCCTTTTTGCACTCCGGATGCCNGGTTCAAATCCCCGGCGGCAGGAAAGCCGCCCAAAACAGGAACAACGCCAGCAGGGCGATGCCGGGGAACAGCAAAGAGCGGTAACGGCGGACCGACCGCCGGGGACGCTTGGTGGAACGCATGGGGCATTCTCCTTTCTCCTTTAAGAAAAAAGAGAGGGGAGACAAGCTCCTCTCTCTTGATCCAACAGAACTTACTTCGAGACGACGGACTTCACGACCTTGATCTCCCGGCCGTTGTAAGTACCGCACTCCTGGCACATTCTGTGGGGCAGGTGCATCGCACCGCATTTCGGGCACACGACCAGATTGGGGGCCGTCAGCTTCCAGGTGGAGCTGCGCCGCTTGTCCCTTCTCGCTTTGGATACTTTACCCTTGGGTACTGCCATTGTGACACCNCCTACTCATACAANNNGGCGCNGAGCGCTTCTCGTTATTTCTTATCCAAAAGGCTTGCCAGGGCCGCCAGCCGGGGGTCCGGCTCCCTCTTACAGGAGCAGGGGCCGCGATTCAAATCGGCGCCGCACCGGGGGCACAGTCCCTTGCAATCTTCCGAACACAAAATTTTGCTGTCCATGCCGAGGATGAAGGCCGTCCGGGCCAGGTCGCCCGCGTCCGTCTTTCCGTCCTCCAGCAGGACGATCTCGTCGCTCTCCTCGTTCTGGAGCTCCTCTGCCAGCATACAGCCATAGGAGATCTCCTTTTCCAGGGAAAACTCCTTCCCGCAGCGGTCGCAGACCGCGTCCAGCATGGTCCGGGCCGTCAACTCCAGCTCCAGCAGGTCCGCCGTGTTGCGGATCTCCCCCTCCACCGCTACCGGACGGGAAACGGGCCTTCGTCCGTCGAACTCCAGGCCGGACAGGTCCAGCTCAAACCGGAAGTCCAGCCGCTTGCCGGGGGTGTGGAGTATGGGTCTTACATCAATTACCATAAGCTACCTCGCAACGATACCTTATGTATTATAAAGGATGGTCCCGCCAATGTCAAACAATTTTTTCGTTTTTTGCCCTCTTTTTCATTCTTCCTCGTCTCCGCCCCCAAAGGGCAGGGTGATCCCCAGGAACGTGGGCCGAAAGCCCTTGCGGAGCTTCGCCAGGGAGGGGGTCTTATACGCCTCCTTGGGCCACCGGGCGGCCCAGCCCCCCCGGATCTTTTCCTCCAGCGGGGCGCAGACCGGGTCCTCCATCAGCATGGGGCCCAGGAAGCAGACAATCATCTGCTTGTCGTTCAGCATGGCCAAGGAGCGGTTCCAGGGCTTCTGCCGCTTCCAGCCCTCCGCCAGGCCGTCCAGCAGAACCTCCGCCAGGGCCTCGATGCCCNCCTCTCCGTCCGCCAGCGCCGCCTCCCGGAAGAGGGCGGCGTACCGCTCCCGGTACTCCTGATACGCCTTGTCAAATTCCTTCCCGGTAAACCGGGCCAGCCAAGGCTTCCCATCCTGAATGGCGGCCAGCAGGGTTTCCGCGCTCACTTCCCTCATGGTTCTTCCTCCTTCTCCGGCGGGGATTCCCCGCCGCTTTACCGTCTTTTATCGCTTATCTCATCCCGCCGGCAAGCCCAGCGCAAGCCATGGAAGGGCCGCGCCCAGGTTCCCCGTCTCCGCTTTCCTCTTTAATATATTCTTTACATTTTCCCGCAAAACGGGTATGATGGACAAAACGCTTTCAGGAGGTCCGCCATGCGGGAGCTCACCATCGGAAAAAACGACGCCGGGCAGCGTTTGGACCGTTTTGTCGCCAAGAATCTGCCCCTCCTCCCCCCTGCCCTGCTGCAAAAGTACATCCGCCTCAAGCGGGTGAAGGTCAACGGCAAGGGCTCCAAGAGGGACGCCCGCCTCCAGGCGGGGGATATNCTGCAATTATACATCAACGACGAGTTCTTTGACAAGCCCAAAGAGGAAAATCTCTTCCTCTCCATCTTCCAGCCCCGGCTGAGCATCGTCTATGAGGATGAAAACCTCCTCCTGGTGGACAAGCGCCCCGGCCTGGTGGTCCACGCCGACGAGACGGAAAAGGTCAACACCCTCATCAACCACATCCAGGCGTACCTCTATCAAAAGCGGGAGTGGAGCCCCCGGGACGAGCACGCCTTCGCTCCGGCCCTGTGCAACCGCATCGACCGGAACACCGGAGGCATGGTCATTGCCGCCAAAAACGCGGAAACCCTGCGGATACTCAACGAGAAAATCCGGGCCCACGAGCTGGAGAAATCCTATCTCTGCGTGACGGTGGGCCGCCCCCGTCCGGCGGAGGGGAAGATCGAGGGCTTTCTATTAAAAGACGAGGCGAAAAAGCAGGTGGCCTTCTACCGCCGCCCCGTCCCCGGGGGGAAGTCCGCCGCCACGCTGTACCGGACCCTGGAAACCCGGGGAGAGCTGTCTTTAGTGGAGTGCCGGTTATTGACGGGGCGGACCCATCAGATTCGGGTATCCATGGCGGAGATTGGGTGCCCCCTCCTAGGGGATGGAAAATACGGCGACGGCGCCGTGAACCGAAGATACCAGGAGACCCGGCAGGCGCTGTATGCCTATAAGCTGGGGTTTGCGTTTCCCACCGGCGCAGGGGTGCTGAACTATCTGCGGGGCAGAGAATTTGTGGTAGAGAGCGTGCCGTTTCGGGAGAAATACTTTCCCAAGGGCTGAGGAACCCCCGCCCATAAGGCGGGGGTTCCAGCTTGTCGAAAAAGTCTGCCTACCGGCAGACTTTTTCATGTAAAGATGATAAAATAGGGAGTAAGGGGTGAGG
>NZ_CAJMXG010000016.1:0-27193 GCF_905219725.1 Oscillibacter sp. CU971 | reverse complement strand
CACGCCGTCCTCCACGACGACGGGGGTGGCGGAAGCGGGCTCTACCACGCCGGCCAGCACGGCCCCCGCGCCGATGTGGCAGCGGGCCCCCACCGTGGCCCGTCCGCCCAGCACGGCCCCCATGTCGATCATGGTGCCCGGACCTACTACCGCGCCGATGTTGATAACGGCCCCCATCATAATGACGGCCCCTTCGCCGATTTCCACCTTCTCCCGGATGATGGCGCCGGGCTCGATACGGGCTTTTACCCCCTTCAAATCCAGCAGGGGCACGCCGGAGTTCCGGCGGTCGTTCTCAATGACAAGGTCGGCGATCTTCTCCCGGCTGGCCTCCAGAAAGGGGCCCAGCTCTGCCCAGTCGCCGAAGACGGTGAAGCTGTTTTGACCGCCGAAGACCTTGGCGGATCCAAAGTCCACGGGAGCGGTGGTGTTCACATAGAGCTTGACCGGGGTCTTCTTTTCCGAGTTCGCGATATAGTCGATGATCTCCTGTGCGTTCATAAAGAATCCTCCATAAAGATGCGGCTGCGCTACCGTCGCAGGGGCTGGGTTAACCACTGCATGACGCAGCAAGATAACGTTTTTTTACGTTTCTTTCAAGAAAAGTAACTCACTCTCCAAACAGGATTTTTTGCAGGTCGTATACCCCGTTGGGCTTCCCTGGCAGCAGCCGGGCCATGTGCAGCGCGCCGTTGACGAAGATTTGACGGCTGGCGGCCCGGTGGGTGAACTCCAGCTCCTCGTCGGGGCCGAAGAAGTGGACGGTATGAGTCCCCGCCACGGTACCGCCCCGGAGGGAGTGGACGCCGATTTCCTCCTTCCGCCGCTGGCCGGTGTTTCCCTCCCGGCCATAGACCGGGGCCAGGGCGCGGGCGGGGTCGATGGCCTCCAGCAGCAGCTTGGCGGTGCCGCTGGGAGCGTCGGCCTTCTGGTTGTGGTGGGTTTCCGTCAGCTCGATGTCAAAGTCCGGCTTCAACACCCCGGAGACTGCCNCCAGGGCCCGGTAGAGGACGGCCACGCCCAGGGAATAGTTGGCGGACCAGAGCACCGGGGCAAACGCGCCCAGGCTCTCCAGCAGGGCGTGGTCCGTCTGGGAGAGGCCGGTGGTGCCGGAGNGCAGGGGCGTGCCGGTCCGGCGGACATAGGACGCCACCTCCGGCAGGGAGCCGGGCCGGGAGAAGTCGATGACCACGTCGGCCGCTTTTCCGAGCTTGCCCAGCTGGTCGATGTCGTTGATGTCAAAGGCGGCCTGAATCTCGTCTCCGGCGGCCTGAGCCGTCTCCCGGATGAGGGAGCCCATTTTCCCCCGGCCAATCAAAATATAGTTCACAGCAGACCCGCCTCCTCCAGCGTGGCCCGGAGGGCCGCCTGATGCTCGCCGCTCATCTCGCACAAGGGAAGGCGCATGGGGCCCACGTTCAGGCCCATCATGTTCATGGCGGACTTGACGGGGATGGGGTNGACCTCCATGAAGAGGCCGTTCATCAGCTTTAGGTATTTCAAGTGGTTTTCCAGGGCCCGGGCCTGATTTCCCCCGGCGTAGTCCGCCACAATCTGGCGGCACATGCCAGGCATCACATTGGCGAAGACGGAGATGACGCCGCTTCCGCCGATGCTCATCAGGGGCAGGGTGATGTCGTCGTTGCCGGAGTAGAGGGCGAAGTCCGGCCCCACGCAGTGGGCGATTTTCATGGCGTAGGACATGTCCCCGCTGGCCTCCTTGATGCCGCAGATCTNGGGGNGCCTGCTGAGCGTTTCCACCACGGAGACGGGGATGGAGCAGCCTGTGCGGCCGGGCACGTTGTACAGAAGGCAGGGAATCTTTACCTTATCCGCCGTCTCGGCGAAGTGGCGGACCATGCCTTCGGGGTTGGCCTTGTTGTAGTAGGGGGCNATGAGCAGCAGGGCGTCGGCCCCCATGTCCTGGTACTCCACGCTCTTTTCAATTTGGGTGGCGGTGCAGTTGGAGCCGCTGCCCACGATGACGGGCACCCGGCCGTTTACCACCTTGACGGTGTGGGCCACCACGGAGGCGTCCTCCTCATGGCTCATGGTGGGGTACTCGCCGGTGGTGCCCAGGGTGAGGATGCCGTCGGTCCCGGCGGCGATCTGCCGCTCCAAAAGGCCGGTGAGCACGTCGAAGTTGACGCTTCCGTCCTGGCGGAAGGGGGTAATCATGGCGACGATGGAGCCGGTGGGGTTGTTGAATTTCATTTGAATGCCCTCCAGTTTTGTATAGAGTCGGGGATGGGAGATCGTATAAAAAAGCCGGTAGAGGCCGCGCTCCTACCGACAGGCTCCACGCCGAAAACGGCGGTTCTGTAAGCGGATAGCGCCCCCGCGGCTTTGAGCCGCGGACAGTCCCGGAGGTTTTTCCCCCGGGCCCATCCTCCGCCCACGCCTGGGCGGAAGATTCGGCGGAGCTGCCTCCCTCGCGTTCCCAGCCTGCCGGCTCCCGCGACCTCATCGTCTCCGCGCCTCTATCTCATTTTTGGCTATCNTATNATCTTCCAAACCCGGTTGCAAGGGGAAAGGCGCAAAAAGTCCTTGTGGAAACCGACGAAAACGCCGCCGCCCCTTGCCGGGAAGCGCCGGAACGTGCTATATTGTGGTTTGCTGAATAAAACGCAAGGAGGCCCCGCTATGCAGCCTGTAGTTGAATACCGCCGCGCCCTGCACCGCATCCCCGAGCTGGACGACCGTCTGCCGGAGACCTGCGCCTACGTTCATTCCGCCCTGGCCAGCTTTGAGATGGAGGCGTTTTCTCCCATTCCCTCCAGCGTCTGCGCCTATCTGGACGCCGGGAAGGCCGAAACCGTGGCCTTTCGGGCGGACATGGACGCCCTGCCCGTTGAGGAGGCCACCGGCCTGGAGTTCTCCTCTGAAAACTCCGGGGCCATGCACGCCTGCGGCCATGACGGGAACACCGCCATGGCCCTGGCCCTGGCGGAGTACGCCGCCGCCCGCCGGGCGGCGCTGCCCCGGAACGTCCTCTTTCTCTTCCAGCCCTCCGAGGAGACTACCGGAGGGGCGGAAAAGCTCTGTGATACCGGAATCCTGGAACGGTACCATGCCGCCCGGGTCTTCGCCATGCACCTGTGGCCCAAGCTGGAGCAGGGACGGGTTTACTGCCGCCCCGGCCCCATCATGGCCCGGTCCAACGAGGTGACGGTGCGCCTCACCGGGAAGAGCGTCCACATCGGCAAGGCGGCGGAGGGCGCCGACGCCCTGGCGGCGGGGGCGGAGTACCTCCTGCGGGCCTATGAGATGGCAAAGNCCCTGCCGGGGNAGGAGCCGGNGGTGCTGCGCTTTGGAAAGATGGTCTCCGGCACGGTCCGCAACGCCGTCAGCGGCAGGACGGTGCTGGAGGGGNGCCTGCNCACCTTCCGGGACGNGGCCCAGGCCCTCTGCCGCCNAAGGCTGGAGGAGATCGGCCNGGAGGTCGCGGCGGAAACCGGCTGCGGCGTAGAGGTTCATCTAAGCNAGGGCTNCNCNGCCGTCTGNAACCACGAGGGGCTTTACGAGNCGGTCCGCGCCGGGCTGGGGGAGCACGCCCCCTTGCCGCTGGCGGCCCCCACGCTGACGGCGNAGGACTTCTCCTTCTACCAGCGGCGGGTTCCGGGCCTGTTCTTCCTGCTGGGCGTGGGGGATACGCCGGAGCTTCACTCCCCCGAGTTCTGCTTCGACGATGAGACGGTCCTGCCCCAGGGCGTGGAGTTCCTGAAGCGGCTGCTCCTGCTGGAATGACGCAGGGGCCACTTGCAAATGGGAAAAAACGGGGTATAATAGAAAGGGAAACCATATTTTAGGAGGAACGCTCCTTATGCGAAGACCAAATGCCGTGCAGACCCTCGCCCTGGGCTTCGCCCTCCTGATTTTGACGGGGGCGTGCCTGCTGGCCCTGCCCATCGCCTCCCGAAGCGGGGAGGGCATTCCCTGGACCAGCGCCGTGTTTACCGCCGCGTCGGCCTCCTGCGTCACGGGACTGACGGTGTACGACACCGCCACTCAGTTCAGCGCCTTCGGCCAGGCGGTCCTGCTGCTGCTCATCCAAATCGGGGGCCTGGGCTTTGTGACGGCCTCCCTCCCGGCGGCGCTGCTGGTCCGGCGGCGGGTGGGACTGCGGCAGCGGGCCCTGCTTCAAGACAGCGTGGGGGCTTTGCAGCTGGGGGGCGTGGTACGCCTGGCCCGGNGGGCCCTGCTGGTGACGGTTTTGTGCGAGGGACTGGGAGCCATGTTGTTGGCCCTCTGGTTCTGCCCCCGGTACGGCTTGGGAAAGGGCCTTTGGATGGCGGTGTTTCACGCCGTCTCCGCCTTTTGCAACGCGGGCTTTGACCTTCTGGGCACCGGCGCGTCCATCACCACGGAGGCGGGGGAGCCCCTTTTAAACCTCGTGCTGATGGCTTTGATCATCTGCGGGGGCCTGGGCTTTTTGGTGTGGGACGACATCCTGACCCACGGGCGGCGTTTCCGCCGCTGGCGGCTCCACTCCAAAATCGCCTTTACGGTGACGCTGCTTCTCTTTGCCGGGGGCGGGATTGCCTTTTGGTTTTTGGAGGCGGACCACGCCTTCGCCGGGGCGGACGGCCCCACCCGGGCGCTGATGGCGGCGTTCCAGTCGGTGACGGCCCGGACGGCGGGCTTCGCCTCGGTGGACCAGTCCTCCCTGAGCCAGGGGGGCGTGCTTTTGATGCTGGCTTTGATGTTTGTGGGCGCGGCCTCCGGCTCTACGGGAGGCGGCGTAAAGGTGAACACCTTCGCGGTGCTGGCCCTGGGGGTCCGGGCCCGGATCTGGCGGCAGGGCGACGTGAACGTCTTCCGCCGCCGCCTGGACGAGGGGGACATCCACAAGGCCTACTCCACCGCCGGCATCTACCTTTTCNGGGCCCTGTGCGGCTGCATGGTGCTGTGCGTCCAGGGCGCGGGCCTGGTGGACGCGCTGTACGAGACTTTTTCCGCCATGAGCACCGTGGGCCTCAGCCGGAACCTGACGGGCTCGCTGCCGCTTCTTTCCAAGTGGACGGTGATTTTGATGATGTTCGCCGGACGGGTGGGCAGCATGTCTGTTGCCATGGCGGTGACAAAGGGGCGGGACGCCGGGAACGGCCTGCGCTATGTGCCGGAGAAGATTTTGATTGGTTGAGAGGGAGGACGGAGCATGAAATCCTTTTTGGTCATCGGCCTGGGCCGCTTCGGGCGGCACCTGACCCGGTATCTGCTGGAGCTGGGGAATGAGGTCATGGTGCTGGACAAGGACGAGGAGAAGGTGGCGAAGGTGGCGGGCATGGCCACCGCCGCCTGTGTGGGGGACTGCCAGGACGAGCAGGTGCTGGAGTCCCTGGGCGTGCGGAATTTCGACATCTGCTTCGTCTGCGTCCGGGACGATTTCCAGTGCTCGCTGGAGGCCACGGCGGCCCTGAAGGAGCTGGGGGCCCGGTTCGTGGTGGCCCGGGCGGACCAGGAGCGGCAGATTAAATTCCTGCGGAAGATCGGGGCGGACCATGTGGTCCACACGGAGATGGACATGGCCCGCCGGGCCGCCATCCGCTTCTCCGCCGAAAATGTCTTCGACTACTTTGAGCTGACGCCGAANTTCGCCATCTTCGAGCTGGAGATCCCCGAGGAGTGGGAGGGCCACACGGTAATGGAGCTGGAGGTCCGCCGGAAATACAACGTCAACATCCTGGGCGTGAAGAGCGGCGACGTGGTGGTCCCCCTGGTGGACCCCAACTACCGCTTCCGGGACGACGTCCACATCATTGTGGCCGGGGACAAGGAGGCGGGCATCCGCCTGATGAATTTACATTAAATTTCAACATAGAATTCGAGGTTTTGCGCATGCTGTTTCTGAGGTGATGTTTCATGTCAGAGGNCAGGCGCGCGGTGAATAACCTTGACGATGGNAAGCCCTTTCTCCGGCTGGAGCCGGAAAAGAGGATCTGCCCCATTCAGGACCCGGATTCCATCTACAAGTACCCCTTGGCGACGTCCGAGGAGATGGGCTTCCGGGTGCTGGACAATTTTCCTGAGGAGCACATTCAGTAGCCGCGGAAAACGCGCCCCCTCCGGCCAACCCGGAGGGGGCGCGTTGGGAGCGTTATTTGCAGGAGGCCAGGTCCCGGAGGAAGTCCTCCACCGCCTGTTCCGGCGTGGCCCAGCTGGCCACCAGGCGGATCATGGTGTGCCCCGCGTCTACGGCGTGGTCCACCTCGAACTCATAGCCCATGTCCTGGAGCTTCGTGACCGCTTCGTTGGGCAGGACGGGAAACTGCTGGTTGGAGGGGGACTCCACCGGCAGGGGATAGCCCAGGGCGGCCACCCCGTCCCGGAGGCGGAGGGCCAGGGCGTTGGCATGGCGGGCGGCCTCCAGATAGGTTTCATCCTCCAGCAGGGCCTGGAACTGGACCCCCAGCAAACGGCCCTTGGCCAGCATGGCCCCCCGGCGCTTCATGTGCCAGCGGAAGTCCGGACGGGGCTTGGCGAAGACCAGGGCCTCGCCGAAGAGGGCGCCGTTTTTGGTGCCGCCGATGTAAAACGCGTCGGTGAGGGCCGCGTAGTCCGGCAGGGTCAGGTCCCCGCAGNCCAGGGCGGGCCNCTGCAGGGCCCCGTCCAGNAAGAGGAGGAGGCCGTGCTTGCCGCAGCACGGCCGGAGGGCCTGGAGCTCCGCCTTGGAGTAGACGGTTCCGATCTCCGTGGTGTTGGAGACATAGACCATGGCGGGCTTTACCTGGTGCTCGTCGCTGTGGAGCTCCGGCACGGACTCGATCATGGCGGGGGTCAGCTTCCCGTCGGGGCTGGGGACGGCGATGACCTTGTGGCCCGTGCCCTCGATGGCCCCGGTTTCATGGACGTTGACGTGGCCCGTGTGGGCGGAGATCACCGCCTCATAGGGCTTCAGCATGGACTCAATCACCAGCAGGTTTGTCTGGGTGCCCCCCACCAGGAAGTGGACGTCCGCGTCCGGCGCGGCGCAGAGGGAGCGGATGAGGTCCCGCGTTTTTTGGCAGAGGGGGTCCAGGCCGTAGCCCCGGGTCTGCTGGAAATTGGTCTCGGTGAGGGCCTTTAACACCTTGGGGTGGGCCCCCTCGCTGTAGTCGTTTCGGAAACTGTACATGGCGAACCTCCAGAAAGTAACAACCGCAGGGAAGAACTGTTACGGAATGTTACAGATTTGATGTTGAAATTATAGCGCGAATCCTGTATAAAAACAAGGAACAGAACGAGAGAATTTTCCCGGCAGTCCGGGAACTGGGAGCGGGAGGAGATTCGTTTGAAGAAGAGAGCGGTATGGATTCTGGCGGCTCTGCTGCTGCTGGCTTCCGGCTGCGGCAGGCAGCGGGAAGAAGGCGGGACGGAGGAGCCGGATGTTGCCCTGAACACCCTGTACGCCGGGATGGAGGAGTCCTGCGGCTGGGAAGAGGGTTACATGGCGGACGTGGAGGGGGAGCTGCTGGAGGGCTATTACCCCGGCCTTTCCGAAATCCCCGCGAAGCAGCTGGTTGTCAAGATCCCGGCCATGAGCTCCGACGTGAATGAGATTGTGCTGATGCAGGGGGAGACGGAGGAGGACGCGGAGTCCGCCGCCGCCATCCTCCAGGCCCGAATCGACGCCCAGGCGGAGGGCGGGGCCTGGTATCCCGAGAGCCTGGAGGCCTGGAAGGCGGCCAAGGTGCTGCGGGAGGGGACCTACGTGGCCCTGATTGCCTCCGGGGCGCATCAGGAGGTTTTAGAGGAGCAGTTCCGCCTCCAATTCCAATCCAAGGAGTAGGCCATGGTTTTCAGCAGCCTGACGTTTTTGTTCGGATATCTGCCGCTGACGCTGGCGCTGTACTTTCTTACGCCGCTTCGGCGGCGTAATTTTGTGCTGCTTTTGGCCAGCCTTTTTTTCTACGGCTGGGGAGAGCCGGTGTACGTGGGGGTTATGTTCCTCTCCATCTTCATCGACTACACCCACGGCCTCCTGGTGGAGCGGTTCCGGCAGCGGGACCGGCTGGCCCGTTGGTTCGTGGGGCAGTCGGTGGTGTTCAACCTTCTGCTCCTGGGCTTTTTCAAGTACTGGGACTTCCTGGCGGCGAATCTGTCCCTGCTTCCGGGGATAACGGTTCCCCAGCTGGGACTGCCCCTGCCCCTGGGCATTTCCTTCTTCACCTTCCAGACCATGAGCTACACCATCGATGTCTACCGCCGGGACGCGCCGGTCCAGCGGAACATCATCGGCTTCGGGGCCTACGTGACGCTGTTTCCCCAGCTCATCGCCGGGCCCATCGTGAAGTACAAGACCGTGGCGGCGGAGCTGGTTCACCGGACCGTCACGTCCCGGGACTTCGCCGAAGGAGCCTGCCGCTTTACCGCGGGCCTTGCCAAGAAGGTGCTGCTGGCCAACGCCGCCGGGGCCCTGTGGGAGAGCTGCCAGGCCTCTCAAAACGCCGGGGCGCTGACGGTTGCAGGGGGCTGGACGGGGCTGTTCGCCTTCGGCCTTCAGATTTACTTTGACTTTTCCGGCTACTCCGACATGGCCATCGGCCTGGGGCGGATTCTGGGCTTCCGGTTTGACGAGAACTTTGACCACCCCTATCTCTCCACCTCCGTGGGAGAGTTCTGGCGGCGTTGGCACATGTCCCTGACCTCCTGGTTTCGGGAGTACCTGTACTTCCCCCTGGGGGGCAGCCGGGCGGGGAGCGCCAAGACCCTTCGGAACCTGCTCATTGTCTGGTTCTGCACCGGCTTCTGGCACGGGGCCAGCTGGAACTTTGTCCTGTGGGGCTTGTATTTCGGCCTGTGGCTGATTCTGGAGCGGTTCGTCTTCCGGGACCTCCTCGCCCGGACGCCGGTTCTGGTGAAGCGGTTCTATACGCTGCTGGTGGTCTTCGTGGGCTGGGGCATCTTCGCCATNGAGGACCTGGGAGTCTGCGGACGGTATCTGGCGGTGTGCTTTGGGGGAGGGCCCCTCTGGTCCGCCCCGGACGGGTACCGGTTGCGGAGCTGGGCCCTGATTCTGCTCCTGCTGGCCCTGGGCTCCACCACCCTGGCGGCGGACCTTTGGAAGAAGATCCCGGAGCGGGGGAGGAAGGTCCTGGCGCCGGTGCTGATGGCCCTGGGGCTGGTTGTCTCCACCGCTTATCTGGTGGACGGCAGCTACAATCCCTTCCTGTATTTCCGGTTTTAAGGAGGCGGTGAGATGACAACAAGATACAGCCGCTTCCTGTCGGCCTGTTTCTGTGTGTTTCTGGGGGGACTGCTTGCCTGGCACCTCCTCCTGCCGGACCGGGACCGCTCCGACGTGGAGAACCGGACCCTGGCCCAGTTCCCGGAATTCTCCTGGGAGGACTTGAAGGACGGCAGCTTTANCAAGGGCGTGGAGGAGTACTTCGCGGACCAGTTCCCCCTCCGGGACCAATGGACGGGCCTCAAGGCCCGGGCGGAGCAAGTCCTGGGCAAGCGGGAGTTCAACGGAGTCTACCTCTGCGGCGACGCCCTGATCGCCAAGGTGGAGCCGCCCAAGGACGGCCTGGAGGAGAAGAATCTGAGCTATGTCTCCCGCCTGGCGGAGCGGACGGAGCTTCCGGTGTACCTGGGCCTGATCCCCTCGGCGGCGGAAATCTGGCGGGACCGCCTGCCCAGGGGGGCGGAGAGCTGGGACCAGGCGGCTTTCATCGCGCGGGCGGCGGAGCTGGAGGGCGTGGAGCCCATTGATTTCCTGACGGCCCTCCGGGACCATGCCGGGGAGAGGACCTGGGAGGGGATTTTCTACCGCACGGACCATCACTGGACCACCCTGGGGGCCTATTACGGCCACGCCGCGTTGATGGAGGCTCTGGGCCGGGGAGGGGAGGTTCCGGAGCCGGAGACGGTGAGGGCGCGGGACNTCCCGGTTTCCAACGGGTTCCAGGGGACCCTGTATTCCCAGTCCGGCATTCACTGGCTGGAGCCGGACAGCATCGAGTTCTGGGTGGAGGAAAGCGGCCTCACGGTCACCTCCTGGCGGGACGGCACGCCGAAGGAGGCGGGGCTGTATGACTGGGACTATCTGGGGAAGAAGGATAAATACTCCGCCTTTCTGGGGGGCAACCAGCCGCTTTGCGTCATTCAGAACCCGGAAGGGGAGGGGAAGCTGCTGGTGATCCGGGATTCCTACGCGGATTCCCTGGCTCCCTTCCTGGCCCTGCGCTTTGAGGAGGTCCACCTGCTGGACCCCCGGTATTACCGCTATTCCGCCGCGAAGTACGCGGAGGATAACGGGCTGGACGCCATCGCGGTGGTCTACAGCGTGCCCAACTTCATCACGGACCGGAACCTGGTCCTGCTGACGCAGTCATGAATTGCCCGCCGAAAGTCTTTTCGGCGGGCTTGCTTTTGCCCGCCTCTGCNGGTATAATAAANGCCATAAAAATGAAANGGGNAAGCGCTATGANTACTGCCACCCGCATCGAGCNCGACACTATGGGGGAAATCGCCGTCCCGGCGGAGCGCCATTGGGGTGCNCAGANCCAGCGAAGCCTGGAGAATTTCAAAATCGGCGGCCAGCGCCAGCCCAGGGAGATCATCACAGCCTTCGCTTACTTAAAGGAAGCCTGCGCCCGGGCCAACGCCGCCGCGGGCAAGCTGACGGAGGAACAGGCCGCCGTCGTTGCCGCCGCCTGTGAGGAGATCCGGGCAGGGAAGTGGGACGGGGAGTTCCCCCTTGTCGTCTGGCAGACGGGCAGCGGCACCCAGACGAATATGAACGTCAACGAGGTCATCGCCCACCTGGCGGCGGACCGGGGCGTAAAGCTCCACCCCAACGACCATGTGAACGCCTCCCAGTCCTCCAACGACACCTATCCCTCCGCCCTCCACATCGCGGCGGCGCTGTCTGTTGCGAACCAGGTCCTCCCGGCGGCGGAGCGGCTGGCNGGGGNCTTCGCGAACTTGGAGGCGGCCTATCCCAACCTCATCCGCATTGGCCGGACCCACCTCCAGGACGCCACGCCCCTGCGCTTCGCCCAGGAGGTTTCCGGCTGGCGGGAGCTGGTGGAGGCCCCCTGCCGGATGCTCCGGGNGGCCCTGGAGGAGCTGAGCNGCCTNGCCATCGACGGCACCGCCGTGGGCACCGGGCTCAACGCCCCCAAGAACTACGACGAGCTGGTCTGTAAAGAGCTGCGGGCCCTGACGGGCCTGGACTTCCGCCCGGACCCGAATAAATTCCACGCGCTCACCAGCAAGGACGCCCTGGTCTTTGCCCACGGGGCCTTAAAAGCCCTGGCGGCGAATCTGATGAAGATTGCCAACGACATCCGCTGGCAGGCCAGCGGCCCCCGCTGCGGCATGGGAGAGCTCCACATCCCGGAGAACGAGCCCGGCAGCTCCATCATGCCCGGCAAGGTGAACCCCACCCAGTGCGAGGCGGTCACCATGGCGGCGGTGCAGGTGATGGGGAACGACGCGGCCATCGGCTTTGCCGCCAGCCAGGGAAATTTCCAGCTGAACGTCTTTCTGCCCGTGTCGGCCTATAACTTCCAGCTCTCCGCCCGGCTGCTGGCGGACGCCATGGAGTCCTTCCGGGTCCACTGCGTAGAGGGGATCACCCCCAACGTGGAGCGGATGGAGGAGAACCTGAACAACTCGCTGATGCTGGTCACCTGCCTGACGCCGGAAATCGGCTATGAAAAGGCGGCGGAGTGCGCCAAGAAAGCCCTTCACGACGGCACGACCCTGAAAGAGGCGGTCCTCTCCCTGGGCCTCCTGACGGCGGAGGCGTTCGATGAGGCGGTGAAGCCGGAAAAGATGGTATAAACAATCCGCCGGGCGGCGGGGCATGTTTGTGTAAATCAGAGAATCTATTATACTACCGAATTAGCGCTTTACTATGCTAAAAAATCGGAGTATACTGTAATCCATCACCGGGGCCCTGCCCCGCAAGGAGGAACCCCATGGAATTGGATTTGAATGTGCTGCGGCCCCAGGAGCGGCTGTCCCTCCGGCTCCGCCTGCTCTATGAAGAGGCGGGCTTCCGCCAGTACCGCATGGGCCGCTTTGAGGAGTACGGCCTCTACCAGCAGAACCGCCGCTTCCTGGCCTCGGATCAAGTGATCACCTTTACGGACCTGGACGGGCGGCTGCTGGCGCTNAAGCCGGACGTCNCCCTCTCCATCGCCAAGAACGCCCAGTTTGAGGAAGGGGGCTGCGGGCGGTTCTATTACTCCGAAAACGTCTNCCGCCCCAGCCAGGAGAGCCATACCTTCCAGGAGATNAGCCAGATGGGCCTGGAGTGCATCGGCGCGGTGGACGACGGCATCACCGCCCAGGCGGTGTCCTTGGCGGGGAAGAGCCTGGCCCTGACGGGCCGGGACTTCGTGCTGGAGGCCAGCCACATGGGCTTTGTGGCGGGGCTGCTGGACGCGGTGGGCGCGCCGGAGGCCGCCCGGTCCCGGCTGCTCAGCTGTATCCGGGACCGGAACCTCCACGAGCTGCGCTCCGCCGCGGAGGAAGCGGGCCTTTCCCGCCAGGGGACCGACGCCCTCTGCCGCCTGGACGCGCTGGCGGGAGACTGGGAGGCGGTGCTGGCCCAGGCGGAGCCTATCGCCCTCAACGCCGGAATGGGAGCGGCCCTGGCGGAGCTGCGGACCCTGTGCGCCGCCCTGGAGGCCCAGGGGCAGAGCCTGAGGCTGGATCTGTCCCTGGTGAACGACATGGAGTATTATAACGGCCTGGTGCTTCAAGGCTACGTGGCGGGCCTGCCCCGGGCGGTGCTCCAGGGCGGGCGCTACGACCCCCTGGCGGAGCAGTTCCGCCCCGGAGCCAAGGCGGTGGGCTTCGCGTTGTACCTGGACGAGCTGGAGCGGCTGAGCGAAGCCGCCCCCCCGGAGGGGGAGAAAACCATGCTGAACATCGCCCTGCCCAAGGGCCGCCTGGGGGACAAGGTTTACAATCTCCTGGCGGGGGTGGGCTGCGGCTGCCCCGAGGACTACAACGAGAGCCGGAAGCTGGTGGTGGAAAACCGGGAGGCGGGCATCCGCTACTTCCTGGTAAAGCCCAGCGACGTGGCCATCTACGTGGAGCACGGCGCGGCGGACGCCGGCATCGTGGGCAAGGACATCCTGGCCGAGTCCGGGNNGGACGTGTACGAGCTGCNGGACACGGGCCTTGGGAAGTGCCGCATGTGCGTGGCGGGGCCGGAGGACTTCACCGACGACCCGGGCCGGACCCTCCGGGTGGCGACAAAGTTCGTGAACATCGCGAAAGNCTACTANGCCGCCCAGNGCCGGGATATTGNTATCATCAAGCTGAACGGCTCCATTGAGCTGGCNCCGCTTCTGGGCCTCAGCGACGTGATTGTGGACATCGTGGAGACGGGGACCACCCTGCGGGAGAACCATTTGAAGGTGCTGACGGAGTTTATGCCCATCTCCGCCCGGTTTGTGGCCAACCGGGCCGGCTTCCAGTTCAAGCGCCGGGAGATCGAAACTTTGCTGGCGAAGCTGACGGAGGTGACGGGGGCATGATGCGGATTCTGGATTTCGACAGCCTCTCGCCGGAGGAGTTTTTGAACCGGGACATCCAGGCGGAGGAGGATGTGTCCGCCGCCGTGGACGAAATCATCCGGGAGGTCCGCCGCCGGGGCGACGAGGCCCTGCGGGACTACACCCGCCGTTTTGACGGCGCGGAGATCCAGGACCTGTGGGTGAGCGCGNAGGAGTTCAACGCCGCCCGAAGAGCCGTGGACCCCTATTTTCTGGAGACGCTGAAGGAGGCGGCGGAAAACATCCGGCGCTTCCATGAGCGGCAGAGGCACAACGACTTCGTTCTCACGGACCGGAGCGGGATCGTCATGGGCCAGCGGTGGACGCCCATTGAACGGGTGGGCGTCTGCGTGCCCCGGAGCCCGGAGGCGTTCCCCTCCACCATTTTGATGAATGTCATTCCCGCCCAGATCGCCGGGGTGCAGGACATTGTCCTGGTAACGCCTCCCCGGCCGGACGGCACAGTCAGCCCGGAGGCCCTGATGGCGGCGGAGCTGGCGGAGGTGACGGAGGTCTTCAAAATCGGCGGGGCCCAGGCGGTGGCGGCCCTGGCCTATGGGACGGAAACCGTGCCCCGGGTGGACAAGATCGTGGGCCCCGGCGGCGTGTTCGTGGCCACGGCGAAACGGAAGGTCTTCGGCCGGGTGGCCATCGACATGATTGCCGGGCCCAGCGAGATTCTGGTGCTGGCGGACGGGAAGTCGAACCCCAAATGGGTCGCGGCGGACCTGCTGAGCCAGGCGGAGCACGACGTGCTGTCCTCCGCCGTGCTGGTGACGGACAGCCGGGAGCTGGCAATAAGCGTACAGGCCGAGGTGGAGGCCCAGCTGGAGTCCCTGCCCCGGAAGGACATTGCCCGCCGGTCCNTTGCGGACAACGGAAAAATCATCGTCACGGACAGCCTGGACAAGGCCGTGGAGACGGCGAACCGCATTGCCCCGGAGCACCTGGAGCTCTGCGTGGACGAGCCCTTCGCCCTGCTGCCCCGGATCAAAAACGCCGGGAGCGTCTTTCTGGGCCGCTCCACGCCGGAGGCCCTGGGGGACTATTTCGCGGGGCCGANCCACACCCTGCCTACCTCGGGCACCGCCCGNTTTTCCAGCCCCCTGGGGGTGGACGACTTCATGAAGCGCTCCAGCTTCCTCAGCTATGACCAGGCGGCGCTGAACGCCTGCGGGGACAGGATTGCGGATTTCGCCCGGCGGGAGGGCCTGGAGGGGCACGCCCGTTCGGCGGAGAGCCGGAAAAAATCTGAATGAAGGCGGTGGTTTTATGAGCCGGTTTTTATCTCCCGAGGCCCTGCGCTGCGCCCCCTACACCCCCGGCGAGCAGCCCCGGGATCAAAAATACATCAAGCTGAACACCAACGAGAGCCCCTTTCCGCCCTCGCCCAAGGTCCTGGAGGCCTTGAGCCGGGCGGAGGCGGAAAAGCTCTATCTCTACTCCGACCCCACCTGCGCCGCCCTGAACGCCGCCATTGCCCGGCGGTATGGCCTGTCCCCGGAAAACGTGATTTCCGGCAACGGTTCCGACGAGATTCTGGCCTTTGCCTTCCGGGCCTTCTGCGGGGAGGGGAAGGGAGCGGCCTTCGCCGACATTACCTACGGCTTTTATGAGGCCCAGGCGGCCCTGTTCGGCCTGGAGGCCCGGCGGGTTCCCCTGCGGGAGGACTTCTCCTTGGAGGTGGAGGACTACCTGGATTTCCCCGGCACGGTGGTCCTCGCCAACCCCAACGCCCCCACGGGTATGACGGTCCCGGTCTCCGATATCCGGCGGCTGNTGGAAAAGGACCCGGACCGGGTGGTCGTGGTGGACGAGGCGTATGTAGACTTCGGGGCGGAGAGCTGCGTGCCTCTGGTCCGGGAGTACGAAAACCTCCTGGTGACCCAAACCATGTCCAAGAGCCGCTCCCTGGCGGGGGGCCGGATTGGCTTTGCCCTGGGCTCTCCGGAGCTTATCGCGGATCTGAACCGGGTGAAGTACAGCTTCAACCCCTACAACGTCAATCGCTTGTCCCTGCTGGCGGGAGCCGCCGCCATGGAGGACGAGGACTATTTCCAATCCTGCTGCCGGGCCGTCCGGGAAAACCGGGCCTGGACCGCCGGGGCGCTGGAGGAGCGGGGCTTCACGGTTCTGCCCTCCTCCGCAAACTTTCTCTTCGCCAAATCGGGCCGCCTCCCCGGCGGGGAGCTGTACCGGAGATTAAAGGAAGCCGGCATTCTGGTCCGCTGGTTTGACAAGGACCGCATCCGGGACTTTGTCCGCGTCACCATCGGCTCCCGGGAGCAGATGGAGGCGCTGATAGAGCAAATCGACCGGCTGCCGGCCGGAGGATAAGGAGGGAAGCGCTATGCGCACCGCAAGCATTCAACGGGACACCCGGGAGACTCAAANCAGGCTCTCCTTGAACCTGGACGGCACAGGGAAGGCGGAAATTTCCACCGGCTGCGGCTTTCTGGACCACATGCTGGAGCTTTTCGCCCGGCACGGAGACTTCGACCTTTCCGTTGCCTGCCGCGGAGACACCCAGGTGGATTATCACCACTCCGTGGAGGACGTGGGCATCTGCCTGGGCAGGGCGTTTCAGGAGNCTNTGGGNGNCAAGNGGGGCATTGTCCGCTACGGACAGTTTTTGCTTCCCATGGACGAGACTCTGGTTCTCTGCGCCTGTGACCTCAGCGGCCGGGATTACCTGGGCTGGGCGGTGGATCTGCCCGCCGCCAAGGTGGGGGACTTCGATACGGAGCTGGCTCAGGAATTCTGGCTGGGCTTTGTGCGGAACTGCCCCGGCGCCCTCCACATCCGCCAACTGGCGGGGGAGAATACCCACCACATCCTGGAGGCCGTCTTCAAGGGCATGGGCCGGACGCTGAAAGGGGCCGTGTCCCTGGACCCCAAGCACATGGACGAGATTCCCAGCACGAAAGGGGTGCTGTGATGACCGCCATCGTGGACTACGGCGTGGGGAATCTCTTCTCCCTGCAATCCAGCCTCCATTCCCTGGGCGTGGAGGCGGAGGTCACCGGCGAAGCGGAGCGCCTCCGGGCGGCGGACCGGATTATCCTGCCCGGCGTGGGGGCCTTTGGGGACGCCCGGGCCAAGCTGGATGAGACGGGGCTGGTTCCGGTTCTTCTGGAGGAGGCGGGACGCAAGCCCCTGCTTGGCATCTGCCTGGGGATGCAGCTCCTTTTTGACCGGAGCTTTGAGTACGGCGAGCACCCCGGCCTGGGCCTGGTTCCCGGCGAGGTGGCCTTTCTGGGGGAGGATTTGGCGGACAAGTCGCTGAAGGTCCCTCACATGGGCTGGAANAGCCTGGAAATTGNAAAAGACGACCCGCTGTTCAAGTATTTCGAGAATGGTGAATATGTTTACTATGTCCACAGCTTCTACGCCTGCGGCTGCCGGGAGAGCACCCTGGGGGCCTCCCGATACGGAAACGTGGCCGTCACCGGCGCGGTCCGCCGGGGGAACGTCTGGGGGACCCAGTTCCACCCGGAGAAGTCCGGAGACGCGGGGCTGCGGCTGCTGCGGGCCTTTGCCGAGCTGTGAAAGGGGGGGAATGGTATGCGAAGAGCGGACCGGGAGGTTACGGACCCTGTAAAAATCCGGGAAATTATAACCTCTTGTGATTGCTGCCGCCTGGGGCTGTGCGACGGGGAACGGGCCTACGTGGTCCCCCTGGACTTCGGCCTGGAGGAGCGAGACGGGCGTTATGCCTTCTATTTCCACGGCGCGAAAGAGGGCCGGAAGATGGACCTCATCCGCCGGACCGGCTGGGCCGCCTTTGAAATGGACACAGGACACGAGTGGGTCATAAGCGAGCGGGCCCAGGAGACCACCTCCCGCTTCCGGTGCGTCATGGGCGGCGGCCCGGTGACGGTGCTGGAAACGGCGGAGGAAAAACGGGCGGGCCTCCTGGCCATTTTGGCCCATGTCACCGGGCGGGAGCAATGGGACATCGGCGCGGCGGCCCTGGAAAACACCCAGGTGTTCCGCCTGGACGCGGAGGAGCTGACCTGCAAGGTCCACCCGTGAGAAAGGAGCAAAACCATGCAGATTTTTCCAGCTATTGACCTCCGGGGCGGGCAGGTGGTCCGCCTCTGCCAGGGGGATTACGACCGGGAGACCGTCTACGGCACAGACCCCTGCGCCCAGGCCCGGGAATTCATTTCCGCCGGGGCCCGATACCTCCATGTGGTGGATTTGGACGGCGCCCGGGACGGGACCCTGGCCAACTTCGACAGCATCGCCGCCATCGCGAAGCAGGGCGGGCTGACCATCGAGGTGGGCGGCGGCATCCGCACGGAGGAGCGCGTCCGCCGGTATCTGGACCTGGGGGTGGGCCGCTGCATTTTGGGCACCATCGCCGTGAAGGACTTTGACTTTACCGCCCGCATGGCTCAAACCTATGGGGACCAAATTGCCGTCGGCGTGGACGCCCGGGACGGCTATGTGGCCGTCAACGGCTGGAAGGAGCTTTCCCGGGAAAAGGGGGTGGACTTCTGCCGCCGCCTCCGGGACGCGGGGGTGCGGACCGTCATCTACACCGACATCAGCCGGGACGGCGCGGGCCGGGGGACCAACCTGGAGCTTTACGAGGAGCTGGTCCAAATCGAGGGCCTGGATGTCACCGCCTCCGGCGGCGTCGGCACCCTGGAGGAGCTGCGGCGGCTGGAGGAAATGGGAATCCGCGCGGCCATCCTGGGCAAGGCCCTGTACGACGGGCGGCTGGACCTGCGGACCGTCGTGGAGGAGGTGGGGGCGTGTTAGCCAAGCGGATCATCCCCTGCCTGGACGTGCGGGACGGACGGGTGGTGAAGGGGACCAACTTCGAAGGGCTCCGGGACATGGCGGACCCGGTGGAGCTGGCCCGGTTCTACAACGACTCCGGGGCCGACGAGCTGGTGTTCTATGACATCACCGCCTCCGCCGAGGGGCGGGGGCTGTTTACGGACATCCTCCGCCGGGTGGCCTCCGAGATCTTCATTCCCCTCACCGTGGGGGGCGGCATCCGGGGGCTGGAGGATTTCGACCGGGTGCTGAAATGCGGCGCGGACAAGGTCAGCGTCAACTCCGGGGCCATCGCGGACCCCTCCATCATCGCCGCGGCGGCGAAACGCTACGGGGACCAGTGTGTGGTCCTCAGCATGGACGTGAAGCGGGTGGACGGGACCTTCCGCCTCTTCGCCAAAGGGGGCCGGGAGGATACCGGCATCGACGCCATGGAATGGGCTGTCCGGGGCGTGGGAGACGGCGCGGGGGAAATCGTGCTGAACTCCATCGACACCGACGGGGTGAAGGGCGGCTTTGACCTGGAGATGCTGGACGCCCTGGCGGCCCGGGTGCATGTGCCCATCATCGCCAGCGGCGGGGCGGGGAGCAGGGAGCACTTTGCGGAGCTCTTCACCCATTCCGGCGTGGACGCGGGGCTGGCGGCTTCCATTTTTCACACAAAGCAAGTGGACATCAAGGACCTGAAACGCTTTCTCCGCGNCAGAGGCGTGGAGATGCGGCTATAAAAATTTGGGGAAGGAGCTTATAAAATGGACAGTGAGATTCGCTGGTGGTTTCCAGGGTTCGAGGCGGGACTGGCAGCCCTGCCGAAGGAGGAGCGGGGAACGCTGCTTCGCAGCTGTGCGGAAAACTGCCTTCAGATGGGGATGCTGGATTTTTACCGGGGGGTGCATGAGCGCACCGGCGGGGAGATTGACGCGTTTTTCCAGGCCCTGGGAGAGATGGGGGGCCTGGGTACGGAGATCGTACGGCCGGGGAAGGAGTTCTGGCTGATTTTCCACCAGTGCACCTGCTCCCTCCACACCCAGGGCTACATCAATTCCTGTCTGCTGTGCGAGTGCTCCCGTCAGAGCGTGCTGCACATTCTCCGGGAGCTGTGGCCGGAGCGGAGCTTTATTGTGGACCCGGAGGGTACCATTCTGAACGGCGCCCAGGACTGCCGGTTCCACATCATAGAGCGGGAGGAGGCGTGACTTGGANTTGAAGTTTGACGAGCGGGGCCTGATTCCCGCCATTGTCCAGGACCACTACACCAAGGAGGTCCTGACCCTGGCCTACATGAACGCCGAGAGCCTGGCCATCACCATTGACGAGCGGCGCACCTGTTTCTGGAGCCGGAGCCGCCGGGAGCTCTGGCGGAAGGGAGAGACCAGCGGGAACCGCCAGCATGTGGTCTCCATCACCGCCGACTGCGACGGCGACGCCCTGGTGGTGGAGGTGGTGAAGGACGGCCCCGCCTGCCACACCGGGGCGGAGAGCTGCTTTTTCAACGAGCTCTACCTCTCCGACGAGATGAAGCGGTTCAGCTATGAGGGCTTGTACCGCCTCATTGCCGGGCGGAAGACCAGCCCCAAGGAGGGAAGCTATACCACCTATCTGTTTGAAAAGGGCTTGGATAAGATCCTCAAGAAGGTGGGAGAGGAGTGTACCGAGGTCATCATCGCCGGGCGGAAGGAGGACAGAGAGGAGACGGTCTATGAGATCGCCGATCTCTGCTACCATGTGATGGTGCTGATGGTCCAGATGGGCATTACCGTGGAGGATGTCACCCGGGAGCTGGAAAAGCGCCATGTGGTGGACCACAAGGTGAAGCAGGAACGGATGCAATGAGGGGGGCTTTCTGTTCGGTGCACACCCACTCCAGAATGTGCGACGGAAAGAACACCCTGGCGGAGATGGCCCGGGCGGCGTATGAGGCCGGGGCGGTTTCCTTCGGGGCCTCGGGCCACAGCCACACGCCCCTGCCGGAGGACGAGGGCGAGGTCCTCCCGGCGGACATGACGGCCTACCGGGCGGAAGTCCTCCGCCTCCGGGAGGAATATGCCGGGCGGATGGACGTGCTGCTGGGCGTCGAGCTGGATAACCTGGCCGATGTGACGGCGGAGGGCTTTGACTACTGGATCGGCAGCGCCCACCATATGCGGGACCGGGAGGGCGGCTGGCACGCGGTGGACTGGGACCGGGAGACGCTGGAGCGGTGCTTCCGGGAGGACTTTTCGGGTCGGTCCCGGATGATGGCGGAGTCTTATTATGACGAGGTCCGCCGCATGGCGGAGCGGAAGCCCGACATCCTGGGCCATGTGGACCTGATTGCCAAGTTCAACGAGGCCGGGCGCTTTTTCGATGAGACGGACCCCGCCTATCAAGCCGCCGCCTTGGAGGCCCTCCACGCCGCGGACCCAAAAGAGACGCTGCTGGAGATCAACACCGGGGCCATGTCCCGGGGCTATCGGAGCGTCCCCTATCCGGCCCTGTTTCTTTTAAAGGAATGGCGGGCCATGGGCGGAAAAATCATCCTCACCGCCGACGCCCACAGCGCGGACGCCATCGTCTATGGCTACGCCCAGGCGGCGGAGCTTGGAAGGGCGGCGGGNTTTGCGCNCTCCGTGCTGCCGGTCCTGGCGGGCCGGGAGGAGCGGCCGCTGGATATTTGAGACAAGAAAACGACGCGAAACTGCCGTTTGGCAGTTTCCGCGTCGTTTTTTGTGCGTNTAAACAAGGACTCCCCCCCGCCGTCTTCCACCACGGCGAGGAGAAAGTCCCTGTTGTGCTATTATGCGTTAGGTTTGGTCTTCCCCGCCCGGCGCATACCCGATGGGGCGGGTCGGAGTTTGTGCCCCGGCCCTGGTCCGCTGAAAAGGGCAACGCCTCAGGAGGCGTTCACACGGGACAGCTCCTTCATACATCTGGGGCAGACGCTCTTGCCTTTGAAGAGCGTAATGTCCTTGGTGGCGTCGCAAAAAATGCAGCTGGGTTTGTACTTTTTGAGTATAACGGACGAGCCTTCCACATAGATTTCCAATGCGTCGCGCTCGGCGATGTCCAAGGTGCGCCGCATCTCAATGGGAAGCACAATCCTGCCCAACTCATCCACCTTTCTTACGATTCCAGTCGATTTCACAGCTCTCCTCCTTTCCCTATGTCCGCGGTATCTTCCAACAGGTGGTGTAACCTTATCACACATGTGTGGAGTTTGTCAATTCTTTCCTGGAAAAAATTAAGAAGATATTCATAATTTGGAGAAAAAAGTAATAATTTGGAGGGAAAATATGGAAATGGCATGGGTCTGGACAGGGATGGTCACGCTGTCATTAGCCTTTGGGCTCCTCACGGGGAACCTGGACGCGGTGGCGAACGCGGCGCTGGAGGGGGCCCGGTCCGCCGTGGAGCTGAGCCTGGCCATGGCGGGGGTGCTGTGCCTGTGGAGCGGCGTCATGGAGATCATGAACGCCTGCGGCCTCTCGGCGGGGCTGGCGCGGCTGTTCCGGCCTCTTCTGCGGCGGCTCCTGCCCAAAGCCAGCAGGGACCCGGAGACCCTGGCGGCGGTGTCCGCCAACGTCTCGGCGAATCTGCTGGGCTTGGGCAACGCCGCCACGCCCCTGGGAATACGGGCGGCCCGGAGGATGGCCAGGGGCTGCGGCGGCATAGCGAGCGACGAGCTGTGCCGTCTGGTGGTGCTGAACACCGCTTCCATTCAACTGATTCCGGCCACCATCGCCTCGGTCCGGGCCGCCGCCGGATGCGAAACGCCCTTCGACATCCTGCCGGCGGTGTGGCTGGCCTCCGTCCTGTCGGTGGCGGCGGGATTGACGGCGGAAAGGCTGCTGTCTCACGGGAGGCGGCGCGTATGAGCCTCAGCTCGCTGGTGATTCCCGTGCTGCTGGCCGGAGTAGCGGTATACGGCCTGGGCAAGCGGGTGGACGTGTACGCCGCCCTGACCCATGGGGCGGAGGAGGGCTTGTCCGTGCTGCTGCGCATCGTCCCGGCGCTGGTGGGCCTGCTGACGGCGGTGAGCATGTTTCGGGCCTCCGGGGCCATGGAGTGGCTGTCCGGGCTGTTCGCCCCGGCGCTGGACCTGCTGGGCATTCCGCCGGAAACCGCGCCGCTGATGCTGGTGCGGCCGGTGTCCGGGAACGGGGCCCTGGCGGTGGCCAGCGATCTGATGGCTGTCCACGGGCCGGACAGCTACGTGGGCCGGGTGGCGGCGGTGATGCTGGGCAGCACGGAGACCACCTTTTACACCATCGCGGTCTATTTCGGCTCCGCCGGGATTACCAAGACAAGGCACACCGTCCCCGCNGCCCTCGCGGCGGACCTGANGGGCTTCGCGGCNGCGGCGCTGGCNGTGCGGCTGTTTTTCGGGAGCTGAGGCCGGTGTTCTCTATTATTCATAATTATTCATAGGATGCCGTCAGGCGGGTGAAAGCCGCGGCGTGGACCAGAAACGGCGGAGGGCCCAGCCCTCCGCCGTTTCTGGCCTTATGACAGAATGTCCAGTTCTTTATAGTTGGCTGTCCGCTCAGCCACGGCCTCCCAGGAGGGACCGGAGCAGACGAATTCGTAATCGCTCCAAATGCGCCCCAGCTCCGCCTTGATCGGAGGGACCTCCTCCAGCTGCTCCGCGCCGGTGCGGACGTAGTAATCCGGCAGCAGGGCCCCCGTGATGATTCCCGTCTCCGGGGCTGGAGGCTCCTGCCCCTGGAGCCGAGCACAGGCCATGTCCAGAATCCCGCTGAGAAAGGCGTCTATTTCCAGATGAACGCCCATCATGCCGTTCAGGTCAAAGACTTGGAAGGGCATGCCGCCGGGGACGGCAATTTCACTCCCCATCCCCCAGAACGCCGGATCGTCCCCAAGCTCATAGAGCGCGCCGCTGAGGTCCTTTAGGCTGTTGAAAACATCTTCCGGCGGAGGAGCCTGGAAGGCGTTCAGTACAGCGTCCACAGCCCAGTCCAGCCGCGCCAAAGACCCGCAGCCGGGAAGAACGGACAGCCGGTTCACCAGCTTTGCCAGCCGGGCCAGGGAAAGCAGCCCCCAGACTCGGACCCGGATATCCCCCAGGCCTTCCGCCTTTTCCTCCACTTGCGCGGGAATGTCGTTATAAAGGATATGCGTATCTTCCAGCTGCCCAATGCGGCTGGAGCAGTCGTCCGCAAGCTGCTCTCCTACCTTGTCATAAACCTCATCCCGGGCGCTGTAAATGGTGTCCGCCCGGTGGAGCCAGAGCTGCGCATGGTTCCGGTCCCCGCGGTCCATAGCGGCGGTTCCCAAGGCGTAGTAGGCCCTGCACAAGCCGGCCCAATCCCGCTTTTTTTGGCACTCCGCCAGCTGTTCCGCAGGGGCGGCGCCTCCCTTTTTTCCAAATAGCTTGAACATGTAAACCGCATCCTCCCGTATTTAATTAGCTGCCACAAATATAGTACCTTCAAGTCCGAAAGTCAAGGCTGCTTTTCGCCGGAAATAACCTGCCGGGGACTAGACAAAGCCGCGGCTAACTGCTAGAATAAAAAACCAGGAAATGTCCCCGATTCCAGGGGGCGCGAGGAGGTAGGAAGAGGTCATGAAGGAGAAGAAGGGAGGCTTCCTCCGCTGGCCGTGGAATGTGGCGGTTTACATCGCGCTGCTGGTGGTGTTCCGCCTGTTTGCCGTTCCCATCATTCTGATTTTGATGGCGGTCCAGCGGAAGAACAATCCCCACGGCGTGGAGGAAGGCTATTGCCTCAGCCGGACCCGAAGGCGGTTCAGCTGGGTGCTGTGGGGACTTTTGTGGCTTGCTGCCGCCGCCGGGCTGTTTTACGTGTTTTACATAGGGTTCCAGCAGGACCGGACCTATTGGGAGTCCTCGGACTATGTGACGCTGGCGGTCAGCGGGGGAGGCGGGGCTTTGTTCCTGCTTCTGGGAGCTTACATGGGCTATGCCGGTGCCCGGGATACGTTTTTCCCGGAAAAAAGCGCCTTGGCGGCGTCTATCCGCAGCCAGCTTCCCTACCCGGAGGAGGCCCCTCCGGTTGGAGAACTCTTCGCCATGGTGGACCGCGACCTGAAGGCGAACGGCCGGTGGTTTGACGAGATGGGCATTGGCCGGGAGTGGGTCCTGGGTGAGCAAGCCAACCGGATTGACCGCATCCGGGGCGTCTTCGTGGTGGATGAGACCAGGACCCGCCGCAGCGGCGGCCGTACCATCACCAGCCGGGTCTTGCAGCTGGTGCTGGTGGACGACCGCTGGCAAAAGCACATTACGGATTTCAAGAAGCCCCAGGAACTGCGGGCGGCGGCGGACTGCCTGGCCCTCCGGGTCCCCGACGCCCGGCGGGGGACCAACAGCCAGTGGAGCGCCTTTTGGTCCATGGACGAGAGCGAGCGGGAGGCGTTCGAGCGGGACTTCCGCCAAAAGCAGAGCCGCCGGGCCTCGGAGGCCGCCCAGCGGGAGATTCTCAGCGAGGGCCCCCAGGACATGATTTTAAAGCGCCGGAACGGCGAGGTGACCTCCCGCGTGACGGATTCCCTGGTGGAAGAGGTGCTGAAACGCTGCCTCAGCGGGGAGGAGTCCGGCTTTGAGCTGACGCCCACCCGGCCCGTGGAGGGCGGGGGCCGCACCTTCTGCTCCCTGGACTGCCTGATTCGGGCAGAAGAAGAGGAAAAGATCCTGCTGCTGCTGGAGCTGGCTCCCTCAGAGGGAGAGAATCTGGCCCTGGCCTTGACAACAGACGCCCGGGGGGCGGAGAAGGTCCTGCGGGACTGGCTCCGCCGGGAGGTCCCGGACCTGACGGGCTGGGATCTGCGGCGGGTTTATAGTGCGCCCCAGGCCGCCCGCCCTCAGGCGCAGCGGAAATCCCAGGCGAGGCTTTCCCTGGTCTATGCCAGCGGCGCGGCGGAAAACCACTCTACCTTTACGGAGGAGGATGTCCAGATGGCGGCAGCGGGCCTTGTGGACGGGACCTATCAGCTGGTGGACCTGACCCACACCTCGGGCTATTTGTGGATTCGGGTGACGGCGGGGGATAAGATGGACGCCCGCTGCACTGTGGAGGCCACGAAGCCCGAGGGGGCGGAGCTGGGTTTCTATATGGCAAAGATGCCGCCCAAAGAGGCGGCGGCATGGCTGACAGGATATCCCCGCGGAGAGTTCCTGCCGGGAGGCCGGGACTGGAAGCGGGTAAAAAAACCAAGTTGACAAAGGAGAGGTTCCATCATGGCAGCAGTTTTGAGCGATGAAGTGAAGCAGGCCCTTCAGGACATCTATTACAACGTCCGCACGGGCCGGGGCAAGGAGGCGTTCGCCCTTTTGGAAAAGGCTTCCGCCGCCGGGGACGGCGACGCCAGTTGCATTCTGGCCCGGTGCCTGTGCGGCCATCAATACGTCTGGGGCTGGCACGGCTTCCCGGAGGATGACGAAAGGNCCACAAAGCTCCTCCACAAGTCCGTGGAGCAGGGCAGCGCCCTGGGGGTGCTGGTGGCCCTGCGGAGCGGGGAGCTGACGCCCTCCGTCCAGAAGAAGATGCCCTTTGAGAGTCTCCAGCAGGCCTTTGAGCAGGTGGAGGCTTTGGCGAAGGAAGGGGACGCGTTCTGTCAGTATATCGTCGGCAACAGTTATTTCTGGTGGGACTTCCTCCGTATTCAGAACAAGGGCAAGGATTCCTTCCCCAGTCAGGCGGAGTTCAAGGCGTACTTAAAAGGAGAGATTTCCAAGTGCGAGGATTGGTTCTGGAAGGCTTTCCGGGGCGGGATTTATTTCGCCGCCAACAACCTGAACCAGTACTATACCAAGGGGGACGAGGACATCATCGCTCCTCAGCCGGNGAAGGCCGAGGGCCTTTTTAAAATGGGCGCGGAAATGGGATACCCTCTCCATCAGTACTTCTATGCGCAAGAGCTGGAAGAGGCGGAGAACTTTGCGGAGGCGGCCCGTTGGTATAAGGAATCCGCCGAGGCTGGAAACGGCGGCGGCTGGTATAAGGTTGGGACGATCTATTTCGACGGGAAGGGTGTGGAGCAGGACGAGGCCTATGCGGTGTCCTGTTTTGAAAAGGAGCTGGCCCGGGACTCGGAGCACATCGGGTCCAACAATCTGCTGGGCAAGGCGTATTTCTACGGACGGGGCGTTCCCCAGGACTATGCCAAGGCGTATCAGCTCCTGACGCTGGCCCATGACAAGGGAAATACGAATTGGGGCGTGTACTATCTGGCCAAGTGCTGCTTCAAGGGCTGGGGTACCCCCCAGGATTACGGTAAGGCGCTCCAGTATCTAAACGAGATGGACTGGAATCACTGGGAAAAGGATTATATGCTGGGTGTCATCTACGCTCGGGGCCTGGGCGTGGCGGAGGATATTCCCAAGGGCGTGGCCCATCTCCAGAAGGCGGCGAGCCACACGGAGGCCAAGGAGGAGCTGCTGAACTACAAAAAGACCCTCTTCGGCAAGTGGGTCCGGCGGAAATGAGGGCGGAAACAGGCGGCGGAAGCGTATTGCTTCCGCCGCCGTTTTGGTTTGAGCGAAGCGCGCCGTCAGGGAAGGGGCGGGGCCCCCAGGAGGAAGCCGTCCTGATAGGTGCCGCCATAGCCGTAGCCGTCACAGGGGAATTCCAGGGTATCCCCCTGTCGACGCCAATCTGAAATTGCAAGAAAATGCCGAAAAAATTTTGTCGGTTTTTTTTGGGGGGGGGAACAAAATCAAGCGTTTCCTTGCTCAAATAAGGTATTTACAATTTGCTGTTTCTGGCGCATAAACTCTTTGCGTTCTTTTGATGTTGATAACAGTGCAGTGATGCAGTACACGCTCCAGGATGGCGGAAGCAGTTGGAGGTGAAGACGGTGGACGTTTTCTCATACCGTCTGGCAATGAGCTGGAAGAACAGATTTGCGCCTTGGATATCCATAGGGAGATAGCCGATTTCGTCGAT
>NZ_CAJMXG010000015.1:0-27303 GCF_905219725.1 Oscillibacter sp. CU971 | reverse complement strand
GTCCTGCGCCCCGGACCAGAGGGGGGATCTGGTGGTGGCGGTGGACAGCGCCGTCATGGGCCATGGCAGCGACGAGCTGGGCGCGGTGCTGATGAAGGGCTTCCTCTTCGCCGTGGGCCAGCTTCCCGCGCTGCCGAAGACCATGCTCTTTTACAACGGCGGAGCCCATCTCACCTGTAAGGGCTCCGGCTCTCTGGAGGACCTGAAAAGCCTGGAGGCCCAAGGGGTGGAGATCCTCACCTGCGGCACCTGCCTGAACCACTATGGGCTGACGGAGGAGCTGGCCGTGGGGAGCGTGACCAATATGTACTCCATCGTGGAGAAGCTGGCGGGGGCGGGCCAGGTGGTCAAGCCGTGATCTACCTGGACAACGCCGCCACCACCCGGACCAAGCCCCCCGCCGTGGCCCAAGCCGTGCTGGAAGCCCTGTCCTCCTACGGAAACTGCGGCCGGGGGGGGCACCAGGGGGCCCTGTCCGCCGCCCGGGCCATCTACGAAACCCGGGAAAAAATCGCCGCCCTGCTGGGCTGTCCCCGGGCGGACCATGTCTGCTTCACCCAAAATTCCACCCAGGCGCTGAACATCGCCGTCTGCGGCNTNCTGAGGCCGGGGGACCATGTGATTTCCACGGACCTGGAACACAATTCCGTCCTCCGGCCCCTGTACCGCCTCCGGAGCGCGGGGGCGGCAGTGGATTTCATCCCGGCGGACAGCCGGGGGCGGCTGGACTGCGGCGGGTTTGAACGCTTTCTCCGTCCGGAAACAAAGGCCATCGTCTGCACCCACGCCTCCAACCTGACGGGGGACGCGGTGGATATCGCCCGGGTGGGCCGCTTCGCCCGGGAACACGGCCTGCTTTTTATCCTGGACGCCTCCCAGACGGCGGGAGTCCTCCCCATCGANCTGGCGGCAATGGGCATTGACGTGGTGTGCTTTACCGGCCACAAGAGCCTGATGGGCCCCCAGGGCACCGGGGGGCTGTGCCTCCGGGAGGGGCTGGAAATCCGCCCCTTCACCGTGGGGGGCACCGGGGTACAGAGCTACTCCGAGGCCCAGCCCGGCGAGTANCCCACCCGATTAGAGGCCGGGACCCTCAACGGCCACGGCCTGGCGGGGCTGAGCGCCGCTTTGGACTTCCTGTCGGAAACCGGCATTGCGCGCATCCACGCCCATGAGGACGCCCTGGCCCGCCGGTTTTACAAGGCGGTCCGGGATCTGCCGGGGGTAACGGTCTACGGGGATTTCTCCGCCCCGGTCCGGGCCCCTGTCGTGACGCTGAACATCGGGGATTTTGATTCCGCCGAAGTCTCCGACGAACTGGCGGAGCGCTTTGGCATCGCCACCCGCCCCGGGGCCCACTGCGCCCCCCGGCTCCACCGTGCCCTGGGGACGGAGGAGCAGGGGGCCGTCCGGTTCTCCTGGTCGTACTTCAACACGGAGGAGGAGACCGCCGCCGCCGCGGAGGCGGTCCGGGTCCTGGCCCGGGAGGCGCTGGAAGGATGAGGCAAAGAACCGAGAAGTGCGTGGTAACCTTCCGCACCACGGCGGGGGCCATGGCCATGGAGGCCGCCTGCAGCGCGGCGGGCCTTCCCGGGCGGCNGATTCCCGTGCCTAGGAGCGTCACCGCCGGATGCGGCCTGTGCTGGGCCGCGCCGCCGGAGAGCCGGGAGGTCTTGGAGGAGCTGGTCATAAAAAAACGCTTGGATGTGGACGGGATTTATGCTATCATCCTCTAAGAGGTGATGCGCGTGAGCAGTATCTGCGAGGACTGTGTCTGCTATGACTACGACGAGGAGCTGGAAGCCTTCGTCTGCACCATGGACCTGGACGAGGACGAGATGGAACGCTTTTTGAAGGGGACCAACACCGCCTGTCCCTTCTACCGCCCCGGCGGGGACTACAAGACGGCGGCGAAGCAGTAAGGGAGGGCGCTATGGAACTGGTAGACTTATACGATGAAAACCGCCTCCCCCTGGGGAAGACGGCGGAGCGAAGCGCCCCCAAGGGCCCCGGCGAGCTGCGGCTGGTGGTCCATGTCTGCGTCTTTGACCGCCGGGGGCGGCTGCTGATCCAGCAGCGGACCCGGTCAAAATTCATCTTCCCGAACCTCTGGGACGTGTCCGTAGGCGGCGGCGTGGACGCCGGGGAGACCAGCCGCCGGGGGGCGGAGCGGGAAGTCCGGGAGGAGCTGGGCGTTTCCCTGGATCTGAGCGGCCTCCGGCCCTCGGTGACGGTGAACTTCGACGGCGGCTTTGACGATTTTTACATCCTCACAAAGGACCTCTCCATAGAGGGCCTGACCCTCCAGGAAGAAGAGGTGCAGGCCGTCCGCNGGGCCTCTCTGGAGGAAATTTTGGACATGCTGGGCCGGGGAGCCTTCATTCCCTACCCGGAGAGCTTCCNGCGGTTCCTCTTCGATATGCGAACGCAGTTCGGCTTTCCCACGAAATAGCGGCAAAAAACCGGAAGGGGCCTCCCCTTCCGGTTTTTTCAGGAATCGCTCTCCCCGTATTCCTCCTGCCAGGCGGCCATCTCCGCCTCGTCCTTGTCGTCCAGGGCGTGCAGGCCGCTCCGGCCCTCCATGTGGTGGGTCAGCTCGTGGGAGAGGGTCTGCCGGAGCTCCTGCTCCCAGTCCTCTTCGGTCCAGTCCTCGTTTTCCGCCATGGCGGCGAAGGAGCCATAGTAAAGGTTGATATACCGTCCCAGCAGATCGTCGCAATACTCCCCCAGGATGTATACCTGCCCCTTGGGAAACTCCTGGTCCGGCACGGCCTCCTCCTGGAAGTTCACGCCGCCGTTGAGCCCGTCGAAAAGGGCCTCCGGGAAAGACTCCGCCAGCGTGTCCAGCAGGTCCCCCGCCTGTTCAAAGCTCAGGACCATGGCCCCTCCAAAACGGCGGCTTCCAGCTCCTCCACGGTGTCCGCCAAACGGTCCGCCCCGGCCTCCTCCAGGGAAGCCCGGGGGCGGAAGCCCCAGGTGACCCCGCAGGCCTTCAATCCCGCGTTATGGCCGGTGTGGATGTCTGTTGCGCTGTCCCCCACGAAGAGGGTGGTTTCCGGCTCCGCGCCCAGCTCCTTCATGACGCCGCGAAGCCCCGCCGGGTCCGGCTTCACAGGCACGCCGTCCACCTTTCCCCGGACCAGCCGGAAAAAGCCGGGCAGGTAGTGCTCCACGATCTCCCGGCTGAAGCTGTCCGCCTTATTGGAGTAGACGGCCATCTGGACTCCGGCGGCTTTCAGCCGCTCCAAAAGCTCCGGGACGCCGGGATAGGGCGCGGTGGCGTCCATGTTGTGCTCCCCGTAGTACTCACTGAACTGGGCGAGNNTGTTCACCAGAATCAGGGGGCTCTTGCAGCCCTCGGGGGAAAATTTGGAAACCAGGTTGGGGATGCCGTGGCCCACCATGGCCTTGAACGCCTCCAGGGAGTGCTCCGGCCAGCCGTTGCGGCGGCAGACCCAGTTCCCCGCGGCGGCCAGGTCCTCGATGGTGTCCAAAAGGGTCCCGTCCAGGTCGAAAATCACGGTTTGATACATACGCACCTCATCATCAGTATCATCAGTTTTCAATATCGGGAAGGGGCTTGACTGCTTAGCCTGTCCGCCCCTCAAATATTCTAACAAGCCCCCTTTCCCTTTGCAAGTGACGAAGGGACTGAAAGCCAAGGCTTTGCGCGGCGGCTTTTTTAGCGTATCTGGCAAAAAGGAACGGGAAACCGGAAGGGGCGCCCTTGACTTTTTCTCCCAAAGCGTGGATAATGGCAGTGTCTTATTACCAAACCCGCCGGGCTTCCCCGGCTTGACATGGAGGTTTACCTATGGCGACCGACAGCCGCTTTTTCCAGGACATGGAGGACCGCATCCCCAAGGGGACGGTCCGCACCCGCTTCGCTCCTTCCCCCACGGGCTACATGCATGTGGNCAATCTNCGCACCGCCCTGTACACCTGGCTCATCGCCCGGCATCACCACGGCACCTTTATCCTCCGCATTGAGGACACGGACCAGGGCCGCCTGGTGGAGGGCGCCACGGACGTGATCTACCGCACCATGGCCGAGTGTGGCCTGACCCATGACGAGGGCCCCGACGTAGGCGGCCCCACGGGGCCCTATATCCAGTCGGANCGCCGNGACCTNTACGGGNAGGACGCCAAGCTCCTGGTGGAGAAGGGCGCGGCCTACTACTGCTTCTGCGAGAAAACCGAGTCCGAGGAGGACAGCGGAAACTTTGACCGGGCGGCGGACCNCTGCCGGGCGCTCTCCCAGGAGGAGATCGACGCCAACTTGCTGGCGGGAATGCCCTACGTCATCCGCCAGCGCATCCCCCAGGAGGGGACCACCACCTTCCACGACGTGAGCTTTGGCGACATCACCGNGGAAAACAAGACCCTGGACGACCAGGTGCTTTTGAAGCGGGACGGCCTGCCCACCTACAACTTCGCCAACGTGGTGGACGACCACCTCATGGGCATCACCCATGTGGTCCGGGGCAGCGAATACCTCTCCTCCGCGCCGAAATACAATCTGCTCTATGAGGCCTTCGGCTGGGAGATTCCCACCTACGTCCACTGCTCCCCCGTCATGCGGGACCAGCACAACAAAATGAGNAAGCGCCACGGGGACCCCTCCTATGAGGACCTGATTGCCCAGGGCTATCTGACCCCCGCCGTGCTGAACTACGTGGCCCTGCTGGGCTGGGCNCCCAAGNGGGANCGCAGCGAGCAGGAGGTCTTCTCCCTGGAGGAGCTGGTGGACGCCTTCGACATCGCGGGTATCTCCAAGTCCCCCGCCATCTTCGACATCGAAAAGCTGACCTACTTCAACGCCCTGTATCTGCGGGCCATGGCCCCGGAGGACTTCGCCAAAATCGCGGAGCCCTATATCCGGCAGGCCGTGAAAAACCCCGCCGTTGACCCGGCGGCGGTGGCCGCCCTGCTCCAGGCCCGGTGCGAGAAGCTGACGGACATCCCGGAGAAGGTGGACTTCTTCGACGCTTTGCCGGANTATGACGTTTCTCTCTTCACCAACAAAAAATCCAAGACCGACGCAGAGGTCTCCCGGAACATGCTGGAAGCCGCCGTCCCCGCCCTGGAGGCCCTGGAAAGCTGGACCCAGGATTCCGTCCACGACTGCCTCATCGGCCTGGCGGAATCCCTGGGCGTCAAGAACGCCACGCTGATGTGGCCCGTCCGCATCGCCGCGGCGGGCAAGCAGGTAACTCCCGGCGGCGCGGTGGAAATCTGCCACATCTTAGGCAGGGAGGAGACCCTCCGCCGCCTCCGCCTCGGCCTTGGGAAGCTGTAATCCCTCCCCCGCATAATCTAAATGAAGGACTGGTTTTATCACATGNGCAAGCTCACCATCCCCCAGGGCTATCGGATGCCCCTGAGCAACAATGAGCTCCAGCGGGCCATTGAACTCATCCACGAGGACTTCCAGCGCAACCTCACCCTCCGGCTGAACCTTCACCGGGTCTCCGCCCCCCTGTTTGTGGACGGGCGCACCGGCCTGAACGACGATCTGAACGGCGTGGAACGGCCTGTGACCTTCGACATCCCCGACGTGGGGGCCGAGGGCCAGGTGGTCCACTCCCTGGCCAAGTGGAAGCGCCTGGCCCTCAAGCGCTATGAGTTCCCCCAAGGCATGGGTCTTTTCACCGACATGAACGCCATCCGCCGGGACGAGGTGGTGGACAATCTCCATTCCATCTACGTGGACCAGTGGGACTGGGAGAAGCACATCGGCCAAAAGGACCGGAATCTTCAGTATCTGAAGGACACGGTACGAGACATCGTGGGAGCCCTGTGCGACACCGCCTCCGTTCTGCGCAACNACTTCCCCGCCCNGACCTTCCGGCCCGACCGGGACGTGTACTTCATCACCACCCAGGAGCTGGAGGACCGCTTCCCGCACCTGGACCCCGCCGGGCGGGAGACGGAGATCTGCCGCAAGCACCGGACGGTGTTCCTCATGCAGATCGGCAAGACCCTGAAATCCGGNAACCGCCACGACGGCCGGGCCCCGGACTACGACGACTGGGAGCTGAACGGGGACATTCTCATGTGGAACCCGGTGCTCCAGCGCTCCTTTGAGGTCTCCTCCATGGGCATCCGGGTGGACGCGGCGGCCATGGACCGCCAGCTCACCGCTGCCGGGTGCGACCACCGGCGGGAGCTGCCCTTCCACCAGATGCTTTTGAACGGGGAGCTGCCCCAGTCCATCGGCGGCGGCATCGGCATGAGCCGGGTGTGCATGCTGCTGCTGGGGGCCTGCCACATCGGCGAGGTCCAGGCCAGCCTCTGGGACACGGAGACCCTGGAAGGCTGCGAAAAGGCGGGCATCACTTTACTTTGAGTTACCGAGGACATAAAAAGGGCCGGCGGGAAAATCCCGCCGGTCCTTTTCCGTTCTTTATTGCTCTCCCTTGGGCCGGAGGGTAATTTCCTCCCCGTCCTCCGTCTCATNGCGCTCAATGTCCCAGTCTCCCTCCGGGGCCGTCCGCTCGTTGGTCCAGCCGTCCATGCCGGTGGACTCCACAAAGGCGTCCGCCGCCGCCCGGTCCGCCNTGGCCGGGTCCAGGGGCAGGGTGAACAGGGCCTGGACCCCGGCGAAGTCCTCCGCAAAGGCGATGGTCCCGTCTTCCGCCACAGTGAAAATGTCATTGCTGGGCGTGAATCCCTCATAGAAGGCCATGTAGACCGTGCGGTCCGCGAACATCTCGATGCTCTGGGTGTCCAGCAGGTAGTAATACACGCCGTCCTTGGCAAAGCCCTGGGCAAAGGCGCCCAACGTCCAATTGTTCACCGCCGCAGGGGAACAGCCCGCTACCAGAGGGGTCATGACATATCCGCTGAAATCAAAGGTCTCATTTTCCAGCGGCTCTCCGTCCAAGCGGCGCAGGGCCAGGACGGAATAGGTGTGGTCCTTTTCCAGGTCCTGGTTCAAAACGTCCAGGTTCCGCCCGGACACCAGGCCCAGCAGGGTGATGGAGAAGTCCCCGCTCTCCACGGTTTCGTTGATCTCGATGGCGTCGGGGCCCTCAAAGGCCTCCGCCAGCAGGGGCTGGTTGTGCTCCTCCGCCACCTGGGCGGGGGTGAGCCAAGCGTAAGCGGCGGACACGGACACCGCNAGCAGGGCGATACAGGCGGCGGCCAGCACCGCGATTTTNTTGGTTTTGCTGATAGTCATGTCAGTACGCTCCTTTTCNNATTCGCGGGCGCGATTTCGCAGCAGGTCCGCCGTCCGCTCCTGAAAATCCGCGGAAAAGGAGAGCTCGTCGAAAGCCTTTCGGTAATCGTTCATACAACGTCCTCCCTCAGCATCTGCCGCAGCCGCTCCCGGCCACGGGCCAGGCGGGTGCCCACCGTGGCGGCGGGCAGGCCCAGCAGTTTGGCAATTTCTTTGATGGAATATCCCTCATAGTAATGGAGGTGGATGACGGCCCCGTACATCTCCGGCAGGGCCCGGACGGCGGAGCGAAGCTCCTCCCCGGGGCTCTCCGGGGCCGCGGGCTCCGTCACGTCCTCCAGAGGGACGTTGCGCTGTTCCGCCTTCCGGCGGATGTCGCTGGCGCGCTGAAGGGTGGTGCGGATCAGCCAGGCCTTTTCGTGCTCCGGGTCCCGGAAGACGGGCCGGGCGGTAAGCAGGCGCAAAAACGCCTCCTGCACGGCGTCCTCCGCGTCGGCGGAGGAACCCAGGCGGGTGCACGCCAGCCGCAGCAGCATGTCGCTGTAGGCCGAGACAATCCGGCGGATGGTTTCATCGGTACCAAATGGAACCACGTTCCTCACTCCCTTCTGCTTACAACNCGGCTGGGCGGCGGGAAATTTTTCACCCTGCCGGAAAAAACCTTCGGCTTTATTATAAATGGTACTTTCCCACAAAGACTTTGTGAAATCTCACAAAAAGGGAAAAAAGCTATGACAAATCTGAGGGGGTGTTGTATAATGAAGCCGTATTCTACAGCCGCCGGAGCGGCTAGGAAGGAGTTCCCGGTGAAAACACAGGACAATATCCCGGCCCAGGCGGCCCTTTCCNAGACCCCCGCGGTGGCCCTGCCCCGCACCATCCATCTCGTTCCCATGGACNACGTAAACNGGTTCGACNTGCGGCCGGGCTTTTACGAGATCAACGGCGCCACCGCNATCCCCGGCGGCGTGAACTTTACGGTCCATTCCCACGGAGCCACCGCCATCGAGCTGCTGCTCTTCCNGCGGGGGAAGGAGGAGCCCNACGCNGTCCTACCCTTCCCGGACCGCTACCGCATCGGAAACGTGTNCTCCANGATTGTATTNAANCTGAANATCGAGGAGTTCGAGTACGCCTTCCGGGTGGACGGCCCCCGGGACGTGGAGAAGGGCCTGATTTTCGACAAGACCCGCTACCTCCTGGACCCTTACGCCCGGGCTGTGACGGGACAGAGCCAGTGGGGCGTGAAGTCCGTCATGGACCAGCACTACAGGGCCCGGGTGGTGAAGGACGACTTCGACTGGGGCAACATGTCCCGGNCCCTGATCCCCATGGAGGATCTGGTGATTTACGAGCTTCATGTCCGGGGCTTCACCATCCATGAGTCTTCCGCCGTGGCCGCTCCCGGGACCTTCGAGGGGCTGCGGGAAAAGATTCCCTATTTAAAGGAGCTGGGCGTCAACGCCGTGGAGCTGATGCCCATTTTCGAGTTCGACGAGATGCAGGACGCCCGGCAGGTGGATGGGGAACAGCTCTACAACTACTGGGGCTACAACACCGTCAGCTTCTTCGCGCCCAACACCAGCTACGCCTCCGGCCTGGAGTACAACCGGGAGGGCAACGAGCTCAAGCGCCTGATTCAGGACTGCAACGAAAACGGCATCGAGGTCTATCTGGACGTGGTCTTCAACCACACGGCGGAGGGCAACGAGGTCGGGCCCTTCTTCTCCTTCAAGGGCTTCGACAACAACATTTACTACTTACTCACCCCCGGCGGGCAGTACTACAATTTCAGCGGCTGCGGGAACACCCTGAACTGCAACCACCCCATCGTCCACCAGATGATTATGGACTGCCTCCGCTACTGGGTCACCACCTACCACATCAGCGGCTTCCGCTTTGACCTGGCCTCCATCCTGGGGCGGAACGAGGACGGCACCCCCATGAACAAGCCCCCCCTTCTCCAGGCCATGGCCTTCGACCCCATTCTGGGGGATGTGAAGCTCATCGCCGAGGCCTGGGACGCCGGAGGGCTCTACCAGGTGGGCTCCTTCCCCGCCTGGAACCGCTGGGCGGAGTGGAACGGCCGCTACCGGGACGACATGCGCCGCTACCTCAAGGGGGACGCGGGCTGCGCCCAGGCCGCCGCGCTGCGGATGGTGGGCTCCCGGGACATCTACCAGTCCGGGGAGCGGAAGAACGCCTCCGTGAACTTCATCNCNTGCCACGACGGCTTCACCNTCTGGGANCTGTACTCCTACAATGTAAAGCACAACGAAAAAAACGNCTGGGGAGGCACCGACGGAGCCAACGACAACAACAGCTGGAACTGCGGCATCGAAGGGGCGACGGACGACCCGGAGATCAACACCCTCCGGCGGCGGATGGTCCGCAACGCCTTCGCCCTGCTGATGTGCAGCCGGGGCATCCCCATGTTCCTGGCGGGGGACGAGTTCTGCAACACCCAGTTTGGANACAACAACGCCTACTGNCAGGACAATCTGACCTCCTGGCTGGACTGGCGGATGCTGGAGGAGAACAAGGACATGCTCCGCTTCTTCCAGTTCATGATCGCCCTGCGCAAGCGCTTCCGCATCCTCCGGGCCAATCTCTCCGACGGGTACTACGGCTTCCCCGACGTCAGCTTCCACGGCGTCACCCCCTGGCACACCCAGTTCGAGGACCATGAGCGTTACGTGGGCGTGCTCTTCGCCGGGCAGACGGAGGGAGAAGTGCCCCAGATCGTCNATACCGCCTCCNANGCCTACTNGAAGCCCCTGGAGGTGGAGCTGCCGGAGCTGCCCCGGAGTCTGGTCTGGGAACAGCTGGCGGANACCTGGGAGGCGGGCCAGTCCGCCGTGGACATCCCCAGCGGCCGGTTCTCCATCGGCCCCCGGAGCGTGAAGGTCTTCGCCGCCCGGCCCCGGTAAGAGCGCAACCGACGGTTGCTTGACGGCCTGTCCCCTCCATGGTAAGCTGGTATCACAAAGGAGGCGGACCCATGAAATTCAAAGACATCTTCACGGACCTGCGGAAAAAAGCGGGCCTTTCCCAAAACGACATCGCCGAAAAGCTCTTCGTCACCCGGCAGGCCGTGTCCCGCTGGGAGCAGGGCGATACGGTACCGGAAATCGAGACCCTNCNAGCCATCTCCAAGCTCTTTCATGTGACCATCAACGATCTCCTCGGCTATCCCTCGGNCCTCCGGTGCCAAAGCTGCGGCATGCCCCTCACCCCAGAGCACATGGGCCGGGAACAGGACGGGGCCCTCAACCAGCACTACTGCGAGTGGTGCTGGAACAACGGGGCGTTCCTCCGGGACTGCACCGTGGAGGAGATGGTGGAACAGTGCCTCCCCCACATGCCCGGGGATCCGGAGGCCAACCGGACGTACATGGCGGAGCTGCTGCCCACCCTGGACCGCTGGAAAAAGAAGGAAGCTTGAAAGGAGCGCCCGGTGCGGGCGCTCCTTTTTTGCGGGAAATTCCCATTCCTTTTTTGATTTCCAGTTTTGGAATCTGGAAGAAATCCGTCTACTATCGGCAAAACCGTGGACGGATTGCATAAAATAGCTATTACCGGTTTCTGTCAAAATCTGTTATAATTTTGCACAAGAGAGAAGGAGACCCTCAGCGGAAAACTATGCAAACTATGCAAACAGAGGAAAGAAGGCGTATTCCACAAGCGGTAAAGAAAAGGAGAAATGAAATGGAACACAACTTAAACAAAAAGAGCAGCGCCCTGGCACTGGTCCCCTTTCTGATTTTTGTCGTGATCTACCTCGGCGCCGGCCTGATTCTCCAGGCTCAGGGCGTTGAAATGGCATTCTACCAGTTCCCCTCTGTCACCGCCATGTTCATCGCCCTGCTGGTGGCCTTCGCCATCACCAAGGGCAGCCTTGACGAGCGCTTCGCCATCTTCGCCCGGGGCGCGGCCAATATCGACGTATTGACCATGCTGATGATCTATCTGCTGGCGGGCGCGTTCTCCAGTGTCGCCGCCTCCATGGGCGGCCGGGACGCCACCGTCAACCTGGGCCTCTCCCTGGTCCCCGTGCAGTTCCTCGCCGCCGGCGTGTTCATCATCTCCGCCTTCATGGGCACGGCCACCGGCACCTCCATGGGCACCATCGGGGCCATCGTCCCCATCGCCGTGGGCGTTGCGGACAAGGGCGGATTGTCCATCCCCCTGCTGGTGGGCGCCTGCGNGNNCNGCGCCNTGTTCGGCNACAACCTGTCCATGATCTCCGACACCACCATCGCCGCCACCCGCTCCCAGGGCTGCGAGATGCGGGACAAGTTCCGGGTGAACTTCTTCATCGCCCTGCCCGCGGCCCTCATCACCCTGGTGGTCCTGCTGATCGTGGGCCGTCCTGAAACCGCCGTCCCCATGGACGAACTCCAATACAGCATCATCAAGGTAATACCCTATCTGCTGGTCCTTCTTTTGGCTCTCATCGGCATGAACGTGTTCCTGGTGCTGACCATCGGCATCTTCGCGGCGGGCCTGGTGGGCATCGCCACCGGCTCCATAGACCTGTTCGGCTTTGCCCAGGCCATCTGGAGCGGTTTTACCGGCATGAACGAGGTCTTTTTCCTGACGCTGTTCTGCGGCGGCATGGGTGAAATGGTCACCCATAACGGAGGCATCAACTGGCTTATCAACAGCCTCCGGGGCATGATGAAGGGCAACAAGTCCGCCCAGGTGGGCGTTGCCGCCCTGGTGTCCCTGGCGGACTGCGCCACGGCCAACAACACCGTGGCCATCGTCCTCAGCGGAAGCATGGCCAAAGAGATCAGCCACGAATACAAGGTGGACCCCCGGCGGACCGCCTCTTTGCTGGACGTATTCTCCTGCGTGTTCCAGGGCATCATCCCCTACGGCGCGCAGCTGCTNTCCGCCGCGTCCTTGACGGTGGCCTGCGGCATAAACATCAACCCCACGGACATCATCCCCAATCTGTGGTACTGCTGGGTGCTGGCCATTGTGGGCATCTCGTCCNTCTTCGTCCCCTTTNCCGACGGCGCCTNCAAGAAGGACCCCTGGAACTGGGAATATGACGTGGCCGAGTCCGGCGTCACGGCCAAGAAGGCCCTTCTGGAAGCCGAGAATCCCATTGAGAGGGAGCATTCCGTCTAAAGACGCTTTGAAGCGCGCCNGTCTTCCGGCGCGCTCCTTTTTCAAACCCCGGCCCGTTTCCGCCCGGCAGTCCCACTCTCCTTACAGAGTCTCCTCCTTCCGGGACTGCCGGGCCTCGTTTGTAAACTGGATGGACTCCAGGATATTCTTTTCCAGCAGCTTCAAAAACCGCTCCGCCTGGGCGGAGAGCTTGACGCTCCTCAAGGCGATCCAGCCGATGCGGATGCCGCTTTTCTCCGCCAGAGGCAGGGTGATCAGCTTTCGGTAGCCGCCGCTTTTCGTAATCAGGCCGCTGCCGGTGGTAAAGCCGTCGGTGTAGGACAGCACCCGCAGCATGGCGCTGCGGCTGTTGACCCGAATCTGCCGGGCGGGCTTTTTCAAGGACAGCATCCGGTACTCCTCGGAGAAATCCACCGCCACGCCCTGTTCCCGCTCAAAGGATACATACGGATATCCCGCCAGGTCCGCCTCCTTCACCGCCGGCCGTTCCGCCAGGGGGTGGCCCCGGCGGACGTAGACGCAGGGGTCCACCTCCGCAATCTCATGGAAGACCAGGGCCCGGGAATCCAGAAAACGGAAAATGATCTTTTCCGTCAGCTCCGTCANGCAGANGACCCCGATATCCGCCCGGTGGTCATACACGTCGTCGATAACGGCGTCCATGTCCACTTCCCGGATGGAAAACTGATAGCGGTTGGCCTCCGGGGATTGGAGCAGCTCAATGAAGGCATCCTCCGTAAAGGGATAGCGCTGGGAGGAGACGGACAGATGCGTGGCCGGTGCGGCGTTCCGCGCCTCTCCATAGCGGGTCTCGATCCACTGCTTCTGCTCCAGCAGGGAGGCGGCGTAGCCCAAAAACTCCCGCCCGTCCGGCGTGAATTCCACGCCCCGGTTGCTTCGGACAAAGAACTGGATGCCCAGCTCCTCTTCCAATTCCCGGATGGCGGTGGAGATGCCGGACTGGGNGAGAAACAGCTTGTTGGCCGCTTTATTGATGGAGCCGCATTTTGATATCTCCACCACATAGTTCAGCTGCTGAAAGTTCATCGCACCGTTCCCCTCCTATAAAAGCCTTTCAGGTATTATAGAGTACTTTTCCCGGAATGTCAAATCGCTATCACTTAAAACGCTAACAAATTCAAAAAAACTCATACTAACACCCCTGCGGAAAAAATGGTATGATGACTATAGGAGTTGACAAAAAGCCGGAGGACCGCTCTCCGCTTCCTGGTCAACATTACCCCAATTCCGCTGTATAACCGTCTCTCCATACACTCTCACAGGTCCGTCCGGCGCCGGAAAGAGAAGGGCGTTCAATAGCAGAAAAATTGAACTCTAACTTTTTCCAGCAAAAGCCGGCGCCGGCCGGCGAAAAAAAGAAAGGAAGGTAAACAATTATGAACTGTAAGAACAAGGGCTTCGCCACCCGCCAGATCCACGCCGGCAAGGTAGAGAACACCGCCGGCTCTCTGTGCGCCCCNATTTACCAGACCTCCACTTTTGAGTTTGCGTCTGTGGAGCAGGGCGGTGCCCGCTTCGCCGGCAAGGAAGAGGGTTACATCTACAGCCGCCTGGGCAACCCCACCACCAACCTGGTGGAAGCCAAGATGGCCGACCTGGAAGGCGGCGAAGACGCTCTGGCAGCCGCCTCCGGCATGGGCGCTATTTCCACCGCTNTTTGGAGCTCCGTCTCCGCCGGGGACGAGATCGTGGCGGACGAGACTCTGTATGGCTGCACCTACTCCCTGCTGNAGCACGGCATGAGCCAGTTCGGCGTCAAGGTCACCCTCACCGACCTGNGCGACATTGAAAACCTCAAAAAGGCCATGACCGAAAAGACCAAGGTGGTGTACTTCGAAACCCCCTGCAACCCCACCATGAAGATTCTGGACATCGCCCTGATTGCCAAGACCGCCCATGACTTCAAGTCCGACATCCGGGTAATCGTGGACAACACCTTCTGCACGCCTTACCTTCAGCAGCCCCTGGCCCTGGGCGCCAACACCGTGGTTCACAGCGCCACCAAATACCTCAACGGCCACGGAGATGTCATCGCGGGCGTCATTGTCGGGGACAAGGAGTTTGTGGGTAAGTGCCGCATGTTCGGCCTGAAGGACCTGACCGGCGCGGTCATGAGTCCCTTCGACGCCTTCCTGATGGCCCGTGGCATGAAGACCCTGGACATCCGCATGGAGCGCCACTGTGCCAACGCCAAGAAGTTGGCCGAGTTCTTTGAGGCCCATCCCGCCGTCTCCAAGGTCTACTATCCCGGCCTGGAGAGCTTTGAGGGCCATGAAACCGCCATGAAGCAGATGAAGCTGCCCGGCGGCATGATCGCCCTGGAACTGAAGGCCGACAAGGCCGCCACCGCCGCCGCCCTGAACAAGCTGGAGCTGTGCACCGTGGCCGTCTCCCTGGGCGATGCCGAGACTCTGGTGGAGCATCCTGCCACCATGACCCACTCTACTTATTCCGCCGAGGAGCTGAAAGCCGCCGGCATCTCCGAGGGCCTGGTCCGCGTCAGCGTGGGTCTGGAGGACGCCGAGGACATCATTGCCGACTTCAAGGCCGTGCTGGACCCCCTGGTGTAATTTTCTTACATTTCAGCGGCGGGCAGGTCTTTACTGCCCGCCGCGTTTGCGNTACAATAAGCTTGGACCGGGCCGGAGCCTCACCTCCTTCCCCGCCTCCAAGCAAAGAAACGAAAGGAGCAAGCAGCNCATGAAACACATCGTAGAAATCCGCTGGCACGGCCGTGGGGGCCAGGGGGCGAAGACGGCCTCGCTTCTGCTGGCGGACGCGGCGTTCAACACGGGCAAATACGTCCAGNGCTTCCCGGAGTACGGCCCGGAGCGCATGGGCGCGCCCATTNCGGCGTACNACCGCATCAGCTCGGAGCGGAGCACGGTCCACTCCAACATCTATGAGCCGGACTATGTAGTCGTGGTAGACGAGACGTTGATCTCCGCCGTGGACGTGACGGCGGGCCTTAAGAAAGAAGGGGCCATCGTCATCAACTCCGGCAAGTCCCCGGAAGAGCTCCGCCCCCTGCTCAAGGGCTANGAGGGCCGGGTGTGCACCNNCGACGCTGGCAAGATCAGCGAGGAGGAGCTGGGGAAGAACTTCCCCAACACCCCCATGCTGGCGGCGATTGTCAAGGTCAGCGGCGTGGTGGACGCGGAAGAGTTCGTCAAGGACATGGAGGCTTCCTTCAAGCATAAGTTCGCCTCCAAACCCCAGGTCATTGAGGGCAACATGCGGGCCCTGAAACGCTCTATGGAGGAGGTCAAGGAAGGATGAGCCATTTAGCGAAGGATATGACCCCTCAGGTCACATGGAAGGACATCACCCCCGGCGGCGCTATCTTTGAAGGCGGCACCTCCCAGGTGGTGGAGACCGGCGACTGGCGGACCATGAAGCCGGTGCTGGATTTTGATAAGTGCAAGCAGTGCCTGCTGTGCGCGCCGGTGTGCCCGGATAAGTCCATCCCGGTCAACAAGGAAGGCAAGCGGGAGGATTTCAACTATTTCTTCTGCAAGGGCTGCGGCATCTGCGCCAATGTCTGCCCCTTNGGGGCCATCACCNTGGTCAAGGATTCTAAGTGAGGAGGGGCTAAGAGAATGAGTATCAGAGAAAGACTTTCCGGCAACGAAGCCGTTGCCTATGCCATGAAGCAAATCAACCCCGACGTCATGGGCGCGTATCCCATTACGCCGTCCACCGAAATCCCCCAGTACTTCTCCGCCTATGTGGACAACGGCGAAGTGGACACCGATTTCATCGCCGTGGAATCCGAGCACAGCGCCATGTCCACCTGCATCGGCGCGGAAGCCGCCGGATGCCGGGCCATTTCCGCCACCAGCTCCTGCGGCCTGATCTACATGGCCGAGATGCTGTACGTGGCCGCTTCNGACCGCCTGCCCATCNCCCTGGCGNTTTCCTGCCGCGCTTTGTCCGGCCCCATCAACATCAACAACGACCACTCCGACGCCATGAGTGTCCGGGNNNCGGGCTGGCTGATGCTGTTTGCCGAGACGAACCAGGAGNCCTATGACAACTACCTCCAGGCCATGCGCATCGGCGAGGCGGTGTCCCTGCCCATCATGATCTGCCAGGACGGCTTCATCACCTCCCACGCCATCGAGAACATCGAGCTGGAGGAGACGGAGAAGGTTCGGGAGTTCGTGGGCGAGTACAAGCCCCAGCACTACCTCCTGAACAAGGACGAGCCCATCGCTGTGGGCCCCTACTCCACCCCGGTGTACTACATGGAGACTAAGCGGGCCCAGGCACAGGCCATGATGGACGCAAAGAAGGTCATCCAGGACGTGGCGGACGAATTCGCCGCCTGGACGGGCCGGCAGTACGGGCTGATTGAAAAATACGAAATGGACGACGCCGAGGAAGCGATTATTATCATCGGCTCCTCCGCCGGAACCGCCCGGGAGGCCATCAAGCAGCTCCGGGCTCAGGGCAGGAAGGCGGGCATGATTAAAATCCGCTCCTTCCGTCCCTTCCCCGCCTCAGAAATTGCGGAGGCCCTGAAAAACGTGAAGGCCTTTGCCGCCATGGACAAGGACGACAGCTTCAACGCCCACTGCGGCCCCATCTTCGCGGAAACCTGCGCGGGCCTGTACGCCAACGGCATCTCCGGCCCCAAGGGCATCAGCTACATCTACGGCCTGGGCGGCCGGGACGTGCGGGTGGAGAGCATCCAGCATGTCTTCGCGGACCTGGAAAAGATTGCTGAGACCGGGGACGTGGGCGAGACGTACCGTTACCTGGACGTGCGCGAATAAGGAGGGAAGAGTCAACATGGCCTATAATCTGAAAGAAAATGTCANNAAGGAAGACCGCTTCACCGGCGGCCACAGAATGTGCGCGGGCTGCGGCTGCCCCATCGCCGTGCGGACNGTGCTGCGGGCCCTGGAGCCGGAGGNCCACGCCGTGGTCTGCTCCGCCACCTGCTGNNTGGAGGTCNCTTCCTTCATGTACCCCTACACGTCCTATAAGGACAGCTTCATTCACAACGCCTTTGAAAACGCGGCGGCCACCCTCTCCGGCGTAGAGACGGCCTATCATGCCATGAAAAAGCGGGGCAAAATTGACGCGACCTACAAATTCATCGCCTTCGGCGGCGACGGCGGAACCTACGATATCGGGTTCCAGAGCCTGTCCGGGGCCATGGAGCGGGGACATGACCTGGTGTATGTCTGCTACGACAACGAGGCGTACATGAACACGGGCATCCAACGCTCCAGCTCCACGCCCCACTTCGCCGACACCACCACCACTCCGGTGGGCAAAGTGGTCCCCGGCAAGCCCCAGCAGAAGAAGAATCTGACCAAGATCATGGTGGCCCACGGGATTCCGTATGTTGCACAGACCACCTTTATCGGGAACTTCAAGGACATCACGGAGAAATCTCACAAGGCCATCTACACCCCCGGCGCGGCGTTTTTGAACGTCATGGCCCCCTGCCCCCGGGGCTGGCGCTATCCCAGCGAGAAGCTGATGGAGATCACCAAGCTGGCCGTCGAGACCTGCGTGTGGCCGCTGTATGAGGTCATTGAGGGCAAGTACATCTTAAGCTACAAGCCCAAGAACAAGCTGCCTGTGGAGGAATATCTGAAGGCCCAGGGCCGCTTCGCCCACATGTTCAAGCCCGGCAACGAGTGGATGATCGAGCAGACCCAGAAGGAAGTCGATAAGAACTGGGAGGAGCTCCTCAAGCTCTGCGAGCTGTAAGCTTACGCTTATCTGCTATATACACTCTCCAAAACCGGAGGAGGCCGTCAAAAGACGGCCTCCTCCGGTTTTTTCTCTCTTTCCGCTCCTCCAAAATTCGGTTATAAGTCCTGGTCCGCCGCCCGTCCTCCGTTCTCTCCGGCGGACCAGGCGCCGTGGTCCGTATGCAGCAGATGGTGGGAGCGCTCTCCCAAGGGCTTTTTGAGGTAGGTGCGGTACAGGGCCTGTACATCCGGGTTTTCGTGGGAGAAGCGGATTTCAGATCCCGCGTCCATTTTCCACAGCTTGTCTCCCCGCTGCCCGGCGTACTCCGCGCCGCCGTGGATGGGCTGGCCGCCGCCCCCGGCACAGCCGCCGGGGCAGGCCATGACCTCCACAAAGTCGTAATCGGCTGTTCCCTCCTCGATGGCCTCCATCAGCTTCCTGGTATTCCCCAAGCCGCTGACCACCGCCACCCGGATATCCCCCGCGCCGGGAATATTGAAAGCTGCTTCCTTCCAGGGCTTTTCCCCCCGGACGGCCTTAAACGCGTCCGCGTCGGGGTTCTTCCCGGTGGCCAGATAGTAGGCGCTCCGCAGGGCCGCGTCCATAACGCCGCCGGTGGCTCCGAAAATCACCGCCGCGCCGGTGCCCGTGCCCAAGGGGCTGTCAAACTCCGCCTCCTCCAGGTCCGCCGGGACAATGCAGTCACTGCGGAACAGGCGGCACATTTCCCGGGTGGTCAGCACCACGTCCACGTCCGGGTCGCCGCAGGCGTCCTTCATGGTGGGCAGCTCACTCTCCGCCTTCTTGGCGGAACAGGGCATGATGGAGGCCACAAAGACCTTCTTCGGGTCCAGGCCCATCTTCTCCGCGAAATAGCTCTTTGCCACCGCGCCGAACATCTGCTGGGGAGATTTGGCCGTGGACAGGTGATCCGTGTAACTGGGGTACTGTGTCTTGAGGAACCGCACCCAGCCGGGACAGCAGGAGGTAAACATGGGCCAGCGGTACTTCCCCCGGTGGGTGAAGCGGTCGATAAACTCGCTGCCCTCCTCCATGATGGTGAGGTCGGCGGCGAAGTTGGTGTCAAACACGTAGTCAAAGCCGATGCGTTTCAGCGCCGCCACCATGCGGCCCGTGGTGGCCTGTTTCGACGGGAGGTTGAAGACCTCCGCCCAGGCCACCCGCACCGCCGGGGCCACCTGGATGATGGTGGTGATTTCCGGGTCCGCCAGGGCCCGGAGGACCTTCGTCGTGTCGTCCCGGACCGTCAGGGCCCCGGTGGGACAGTGGGTAACGCACTGTCCGCAGAATACGCAGTCCGTGTTTTTGAGATAGCGGTTATAGCTCACGTCCACGGTGGTCCGGGNGCCGGTGCCCGCCACGTCCCAGATGTTCATGCCCTGGATTTTGTCGCAGACCTGGACGCAGCGCATGCACTTGATGCACTTGCCGGCCTCCCGGACGATGNGGACGCTCAGGTCCACGTTGGNGCGCTCCGGCTGGACCTTATAGGGCTGGTAGTGGATGTTCAGGTCGTGGGAGAGCTTCTGGAGCTCACAGTAGCCGCTCCGCACACAAACGGTGCAGTTGGAATTGTGCTGGGAGAGAATCAGCCGGAGGTTCGTTTTCCGGGCGTCACGCACTCGCGGGGAGTTGGTGTAAATCACCATGCCCTCCAGGATTTCCGTGTTGCAGGCGGGGACCAGGCGCTCCGTGCCCTCCACCTCCACCATGCACATGCGGCAGGCGGCGATCTCGTTCAGCTCCTTCAAATAGCACAGGTGGGGAATGGGGATGCCCGCCTTTTCCGCCGCGTTCAGGATGGTGGTCCCCTTGGGGGCGGACAGCTCCCGGCCGTTGATTGTAAAGTTTACCATTTCTCCACACGTCCTCCCTTGAAGATTCCATAGCCGAAGTGGTCGCACCGCAGGCACCGGGAGGACTCCTGCCCGGCTTCCTGGTCCGTCATGCCGCATTCGATGCACTGGAAGTCGCCCTTGCGCTCACAGGCGTCCCGCTCGGTGGCGTTGACCCGGCCCCGGGGGCGGAGGTCCGTACACCGGGGGGTGGGGACTTTGACCTCGGACTCAATCTCATGGTTGAAGCCCAAATACTCGTCGATGTTGGCGGCGGCGGCCTTTCCGGCGGCAATGGCCCGGATAACCGTGGCCGGGCCCGTCACGCAGTCGCCTCCGGCGAAGACGCCCACCATGTCGGGAAGCTGGGTGCTGGAATCCGCCAGCAGGGCCCCGCCCCGCTGAATCTTGATGCCCGTCTGCTCCAGACCCCGGGTCTCGATGCCCTGGCCGATGGCCACGATGATGGTATCCGCCGGAATCCGCAGGGGCTCCACGTCGGCGGTGCCCGGCCGGGGACGGCCCGCCTTGTCCATCTCGCCGATGATCTGGGGCTGGGTCCAAAGGGCCGCCACATGGCCGTTCTCGTCCGCCTCAATGCGCAGAGGCGCTTGCAGGGTCAGCACCTCCGCACCCTCGGCAATCGCGCCCTCCACCTCTTCGGCCTGGGCGGTCATGTCCTCCTGACGGCGGCGGTAGACGCAGGTCACCTTCTCCGCCCCCAGGCGGATGGCGGAGCGGGTCACGTCCATGGCCACGTTTCCGCCGCCGATGACCGCCACGTTCTGCCCCGTGAAGTCCGGCATCTCGTTGTCTCCAATGTGGCGCAGCAGCTCCACGGCGGAGACCACGCCCAGACTGTCCTCCCCCTCAATGCCCGTCTTTTTGTCNGTATGGGCCCCGATGGAGAGATAAAGGCAGTCGTACTCCTGCTTCAATTCGTCGAAGGAAACATCGGTGCCNNCGTNCACCCCGGTATGTACCTCAATGCCCAGGGACAGGATGGAGGCAATCTCCCCGTCCAGCTTCTCCNGGGGGAAGCGGTAGCTGGGGATGCCGTAGCGCATCATGCCGCCCAGGGCCTTCTGCTTCTCATAGACCGTAACCTTGTGGCCCATGAGGGCCAGATAGTAGGCCGCCGACAATCCGCCGGGGCCGCCGCCGATAATTGCCACGGATTTCCCGGTGGCCTTGGCGGGCTTGGGCTGGGGCACGTCCCCGGCCTGGTCCACGGCGTAGCGCTTCAGCCCCCGGATGTTCAGCGCGTCGTCCACCATGTTCCTCCGGCAGCGGGCCTCGCAGGGGTGCTCGCAGATATAGGCGCAGGCCGTGGGGAAGGGATTGTCCTTGCGGATGAGGNGCACCGCGTCCTCGCANCGGCCCTCGCCGATGAGGGCGATGTAGCCCGGGATATCCACCCCGGCGGGGCACAGCGCCACGCAGGGCACGGGGTTTTTGAGGCTCCCCAGGCAGCGGTGGTGAAGGATATGCNCCTCGTAATCGTCCCGGAAGCCCTTGAGGCCCATGAGGACCAGGCNNGCGGCGTCGGTGCCGATNGNGCAGTCCGNCGTGTCCACAATGNCCTGGGCGGTTTTCTCAATCCGCCGGAGGATGCCCAGATCCGGCTCCCCGTCCAGCACCTCCCGGATCATGTTGGAAAGCTGGGTCAATCCGATGNGGCAGGGCANGCACTTGCCGCNGGTCTGGGCCCGGNAGAGGTCCAGGAAATTCAGGGCCATGTCCACGGGGCAGAGGCCCGGCGGGCTGGCCGCGATGCGCCGCTCCATGTTCCGGTAGAGCTGCTCCACCACCGCCTGGGCCTGGCCGGGGGTCTTCACTTCCAGTCTGCTCATGACTTCACTTCTCTCCTAAAAGTTTTTTTGGTTTCCTAAATATTATTATGGAGACACAGGCTGGAAAAGTCAAGCAAAGTTATAAAATAGACAATCTTTTTTTGTAAGGGCTTCTCTTTATTGTGAAATATTTCTCAGCGATGGCGTCTCAGGTGCGCTTCCGGGCCTTCCAAACCTGTGCCAGAATGTCTTTCAGCACCAAAAACGCGTCCAGCTCATTGTAGTCGCAGGTTCTTTTCAGCTCCTCCAGCAGCCACTCCAGCTCCGCCGCGTAGGGGGCGGCGTCCACCTGGGACTGGTATTGGGCCAGGACAGGGTACTTTTTGCTCCACGCCTTGGTCCAGTCGATTTTGTCCGAGACCTCCTCCCGGGTGCGGTCGATGACCTCCTGAATCTCCTGGACCTCCAGGTCGAAGGCGATCAGCTCGTCCAGGGTCAGGCCGTAAAGCAGCGCCAGGTGCTTGGACTGTCGGATGTCCGGCAAAGTCTCGTCCGTCTCCCATTTGGAGATGGTCTGGCGGCTCACCCCCAGCTTTTCCGCCACGGCCTCCTGGGACAGGCCCTTCTTCTTCCGGGCGTCGGACAGATTGCTTCCCAAACTCATTCTGTGACCTCCTGTATTGGATTTGACTCTATTATAGAGGGTTTTCCCGGAGAACGCCAGCGGCGTTTCCTTGCACTTCCGCACGGATTCTTAACAGTCCGGCGGCGAAATTCGGGCTTGAACCCTGTCCGGGGATGGGGTATACTGGACCGTAAAGCGCCACAGCGCAGAAACGGGAGCATGAAAAAGAAGCATTCCAGGCGGCGCTCCTTGCTGCAGCTCCGCCGCCCGCGTTTCTTGAATGTTGCCTGATATAGAAAGAAGGAACTCCACCCATGATCCGCCTCATCGCCAGCGACATTGACGGGACCCTGCTCCAAAACGGAGCCACGGAGATTCCCCCCGAGATCTTTGACCACATCCACCGCCTGGAAAAGAAGGGCGTCCTCTTCTGCCCCGCCAGCGGACGGCAGTACACCAGCCTCCGGCGGCTCTTCGCCCCGGTGGCGGACCAAGTGCCCTTCCTCTGCGAGAACGGCGCGGTGGTCTACGGCTCCGGAAGCCCTGGACCCATTTTAAGCAAAACCGTCATGGACCGCCGCCTAGCCGAGGAGCTGTGCGCCGAGATTCTGGCCCTGCCGGAGACGGAGGTGCTGATCTCCGGCGCCGACGTCAGCTACCTCTGCCCCAAGACCCCGGACCTGGAGGACCAGATCCGCTGGTTCCTGGGCAACCGCACCGCCGTCCTCCCCGCCCCGGCGGACGTGCCGGAGGACATCATCAAGGTCTCCGCCTACTGCCCCAAGGGCATCGAAGCCGCCAAGGCCGCCCTGTTTCCCAAGTGGGAGCAACATTTCCGCTGCGCCGTGGCCGGAGCGGTCTGGGTGGACTTCACCCTGGCGGACAAGGGCCTGGGCATCTCCCGGCTCTGCGAGGCCCTGGGCCTGCGGCTGGAGGAGGTCATGGCCTTCGGGGACAACTACAACGACGTTTCCATGCTGGAACGGGCAGGCCGCCCCTATCTGATGGAGGGCGCCGCGCCGGAGCTCCGGGCCCGCTTCTCCACCCGCTGCNGCACTGTGGCGGAGGTGCTGGAAACCCTGTGAGGCCGGGGGGCTTCGCCTAAAATTTGAACGGTTCCTTAATTTTTGTCATTTTTGTTACTTTTTTGCCCCGCCCGCCTTTACAAGGCGGGCGAAATTCTCTATAATAGCTGTCTGCCAAATCCGCCCAGGCGNCGGTGCGGCTGTAATCAGAAATGAAGAGACGGTCCGTCTCTGGAGGTTTTATGAAACAGTTCGTCAAACGCCTGGCGGCCCTGGCGCTGTCCGGGCTGCTGTGCACCGCCCTGCTGTCCGGCTGTGCCAAGGACGGCGAGGGCATGGCCCTGGCCGTCTGCGTGGGGTCCGCCCCGGAGTCCCTGGACCCCATCTACGCCGAGGACACCGAAGGCCAGACCGTCCTGGCCCATCTCTATGAAAACCTTATGCGGGTGACGGTGGACAGCACGGGAAAAACCAGCGTCCTCCCCGGCATGGCCAAAAGCGTGGACCAGGAGGAGGAGACCAAGGAGGGCGCCATCACCGTCACCTACACCTTCCGCCTCCGCAGCGCCCGCTGGTCCGACGGGCAGCCCGTCACCGCCGGGGATTTCGTCTACGCCTGGCAGCGCCTGGCGAACCCCGCCACCGGCTACCGCTACGCGGACCTGCTGTCCGTGGTCAAGGGCTATCAGGAGGCCCGGGCCGCCAAGGACATGAGCCTCCTCCAGGTGACGGCGAAAAACGACTCCACCCTGGTGGTGACGCTGAACGGGCGCTACGACTGGTTTTTAAAGGAGGTCTGCACCTCCCCCGCCGCCATGCCCCTGCGCCAGGACGTGGTGCAGAAGCTGAAAGCCGCCTCCGGGGACAAGTCCTGGTGGGAAGGGGACCCCACCCAGCTGGTGACCAACGGGCCCTACACCGTCGCCTCCTTGGAGGAGGGCCGCCTCCTCCAATTGACCGCCAATGACCGCTACTACGCCGCCCAGCCGGGGCCCCAGAGCGTCACCTTCCACTTTGCCGGTTCGCCGGAGGAAGCCTGGTCCCTCTATGAGAGCAAGACCGTGGACGCCGTCTGGCCTTTGCCGGACGCCCGCCTGACAGAGCTGGCGGNGGACCCGGAGTGGTCCCCCCTGCCGGAGCTGGCCACCTACGCCGCCCTGTTCAACTGCGCGTCCGAGACCTTCGGCGACCCGGCCCTGCGGGAGGCCATGNCCCTGGCCATCGACCGGAACGCCCTGGNCCAGGCGGCGGGGGCNGCGGCCCTGCCGGCGGAGGGCGTCGTCCCCCCCGGCGTACCGGAGAATGAGGAGGGAGATTTCCGCGCCCTCAGCGCCCCCCTGCTGGACAACGGCCCGGAGGGCTATGAGGNNCGCTGCCAGCAGGCCCGGGACCNGCTGGCAGAGGCCGGGNACAACAGCGGCGCGGACCTGGGCGAGCTGGAATTTCTCTATTTGAAAAACGATGTGAACGACGCTGTGGCCCAGCTTCTCTGCCAGCAGTGGCTGGAGGTCCTGGGTGTCCAGGCCGTGCCCAAGGGCCTGACGGAACGGGGCCTGATGTCCGCCCTGAGAAACGGGGAATATGATCTGGCGGGCCGGACCCTCACCGCCTCCGCCAACGACGCGGAGTGCTTCCTGATGTCCTGGACCACCGGGAGCCGGGAGAACCTGGTCCGCTATGAGAGCAGCGCCTACGACACGCTGATGAAAATTGTAGCGGGCGCCNCNGACGGCACCGCCCGGATGGGCNGCCTCCACGACGCCGAGGCCCTGCTGCTGATGAATTCCGCCTTCGCCCCCCTTTACACCAAGGGCACCGCCTGGGAGCTGCGGGAGACCTTCACCGGGGCCTTTCGGGATCCCCGGGGCTGGTTCAGCTTCGCAAATGTCGTGACCAGAACCGCCTGAGANCATGAAAGCGCCCCGCCGGGACGGCGGGGCGCTTTTGCGTCTTGAATGGTCAGGCCAGGAAGCCCTTGAGGATGCAGTCCTCGGCCTCCTCCTCGGTGAGGCCCAGGGTCTCCAGCTTCAGCAGCTGGTCCCCGGCAANCTTGCCGATGGCCGCCTCGTGGACCAGCTGGGCCTCGGTGCAGTTGGCGGTGATGGCGGGGATGGACTTGATTTTAGCCGTCCCCATGATGATGGAGTCGCACTGAACATGGCCGAAGCACGGGGCATTGCCCACCATACGGGGGTAAAACACCTGCTCCGATCGGTCCTGCGCCACGGAGCGGGAAATCACCCGGCCCTTGGAATCCTCGCCGTCCAGAATGATCTCCATGTCGCTCTCCGCCGTCTGGTCTCCGTGGGTCAGCAGCCGCTCCGTAACCACAGCCTCGGCTCCCTTGCCGCAGACGATTTTCGTGGAGCGCTTGGTGGAATCAATGCCCCGGATTTGAACGGTCTCCATCTGGATGGAGGCCCCCTCCTCCAGATAGACCACCGTCTGGGGGTTCATGATCCGGCCTCCGGTTCCGTCCCCCTCGCCGTAGTGCTTCTCGGTGTAGCGGACCCGGGCGCCCTTGCCCACGTAGAAGGTATGGACGCCGTCGTGGCGGGACTCCTCCCCACCGCAGTTGTGAATGCCGCAGCCCGCCACAATGTCCACATCACNGCCCTCGCCGATGAAGAAGTCGTTATAGACCATCTCCCGAAGGCCGGACTTTGTGATGATGACGGGAATATAGCAGGTCTCACCCACGGTGCCGGGCTTGACCCGGATGTCGATGCCGGGCTTGTCCTCCTTGGANGTAATTTCAATGTGCTCCGTAGACTGGCGGCCGTCGCAGCCGGAGTCCTTGCGGATGTTGAAGGCCCCCACGGGCTTGCCAATGAGGTCCGCGATCTTTNCCAGTAAGCCGCGATCGATCTCGGTATCCATCATTACGCCATCGCCTCCTTCCGCATAACCGGGCAGGTGCCCAGGGTGTCCGCCAGAATCTGGGGCAGAATCTCCGCCGGGGTCCCCCGGTGGCGGATCTGCCCGTCTCCTACCACAATGACCTCGTCCGCCAGGGAGATGATCCGCTCCTGGTGGGAGATGATGATCATGGTAGCCCCTCCGGCGGCGTGAAGCTGCTCGAAGGTCTCCGTCAGCCGGGCGAAGGACCACAGGTCAATGCCCGCCTCCGGCTCGTCAAAAATCATAAGCTTCGCGTTTCTCGCCAGGATGCTGGCGATTTCAATGCGCTTCACCTCGCCACCGGAGAGGGAGGCGTCCACCTCCCGGTCCAGGTAGTCGTTNGCGCACAGGCACACCCGGGTGAGGTACTGGCAGCAGCGGTCCTTGGAGAGCGTCCCGTCCCCGCTGGCCAGGGTCAGCAAATCCCGAACCGTCAGCCCCTTGAACCGGGGGGGCTGCTGGAAGCCGTAGCTGATGCCCAGCTTCGCCCGCTCGGTGATGCCCAGATCCGTGACGTCCTGCCCGTTCCAGAGTATCCGCCCGGCGGTGGGCTTCACCAGGCCCATGATGCTTTTTGCCAGGGTGGTCTTTCCGCCGCCGTTGGGGCCGGTGAAGACCACCAGCCGCCCGCCGCCGACGGTGAGGGAGATATCGTTCAAAATGCCCAGCTCCCCGCCGTCCTCGTGAACGGCGTAGCTGAGGTGTTTCAGTTCCAGCATGGGGGAATCCTCCTTTGCTTGCTGTGTCAGACAGCATTCTACCAGATATAACGGGAGAATGCAACGAATGCCTTGGGTTTTCTTCTACATTTTACCCAAAAGTGCCCCTCTTATCTGTTGCAGGCGCAACAGGAACCATTTTTTTACCCTTTGCATAGACTGGGAGGAAAAGGAGGGACCTCTCATGGAACATATGCCCCAAACACCGGAAGTTTACGATTTTCGACAATATGACCGCATCTGGCAGCGGGTCGCCCCCAACCTGGAGCCCTACCCCGGCATGGCGGCCCAGCCGGCGGCTGCCGCTCAGCAGACGGCCCCCGCCCAGC
>NZ_CAJMXG010000014.1:0-29045 GCF_905219725.1 Oscillibacter sp. CU971 | reverse complement strand
AGGGCGGATATCCCTGTTAAACTATATTCGAGGTGAGGGGCCATGGAAGATCTGAAGAGTATCATCCGCTATCAGACGCAGGAATATGGCCGGATCGTGGTGAAGCTGGACAAGGTGCTGGATGAGCGAAAAATCAGTCGAAATAAGCTTAAGACATTGACAGGCGTTAAATATGATGTGATTACCCGCTATTATCGGGGAGAGCAGATTGAATTGGTGGACTTAAATTTCCTGGCGAAGGTCTGCTACGCCTTGGATTGCAGGATTGAGGATTTGCTGGAATACCAGAGACCGGAATAAAAATCCCCGGAGTATCATACTCCGGGGATTTTTCTGTAGGTTCGTGCCTTCCGACCCCTGACAGCCGCAGGTCAATTAGTACCGGTTCCGGATCACGTCCCGGTGGCTCCCGTCCGCCAAATCCACGAACCGGACGAAGAGGGACACCTTATTCTCCGGGTTCAAAGCCTCCCACACCTGCTCCGCCAGGGCCTCCGGCGTNTTGGCGTCCAGGACGNCCCGCTCCGGGTCCCCCTCGAAAGAGGGCAGGGGATTCCCGTCCCCCAGGTAGGTGTGGAGGAAGCGGCCCTCCCCGGCAAGGGGCGCGTCGTAGTGGTAGAAGTACCGGCAGCAGCAGTCCGGGTTTCCCTCGGCGCTTTTCAAAATGGAGAGCTGAAAGCTGCCGTCGGGGCTTAAAAGGCCGGAGATGCGGGGGGTGTAGTTGGNCGCGTCCGGCTCGAAGGCNCGGCTTTTCAGCGCCCCGGCAAAGGTGCGGCCCTCCAGGAGATAATCCCGGACCGTGTCCGTCTGGTCCCCGTTGGTGACAATCAGCTCGCCGCCTGCCTTTCGGACCGGGTGGTAGATGATGAGGCTGGGGTCCGTCATCTTGGACGGGTCGCGGGCCTCCGTGCGGATGCCGTCCTCCGTGGGGACAAACACCCGGTTCCGGGAGTTTTCGCTGCGGCCCATGATGAAGTACACCGCCACGGCCTGTTTTCCGTCCCCGCTCTTCCCCAGGACGATGCCCCGCCCGGGGTAGGGATTTCCTTTCAGCAGGTCCAAGAGATTTCGCTTTTCCATATCCGTCCTCCATATCTCGAATTTCAGTTCATCGAGAGCAGCTTCTTCCGCTCCCGCCAGTCCGGGAGATACCGCTCCAGCAGGGCGTAAAACCCCGGCCCGTGGTTCTTCTCCCGGATGTGGCAGAGCTCGTGGACCACCACCAGCTCCACAGCCTCCTCCGGGCAGTTCATCAAAAAGCAGGAAAAGCACAGGCTGTTTTTCGCCGAGCAGCTTCCATAGCGCTTCCGGGCCGCGGTCACTTTAAAGCCGGTGGGGGCCACGCCCATTTTTTCGCTCCAACGGGCGATTTTTCCCGGCAGCTCCGCCCGGGCCCGGGCTTTCAAGACCTCGATTTCCGCCGCCGTGGGGGCGGGCGGGCGGCGGGCGGCTTTTTCCCGCTGGAGCTTCAGGTGCCGTTCAATCCAGGCGGCGTGAGCCGTTACAAAGGCGTCAATCCGTCCCTGGGCGCAGCGCAGGGGCGCCCGGACCAGCAGCCGCCCGTCCGCCGTGACCTCCAGGGCCAGGGTCCTGCGCCGGGAGCGGATCAGTTCATAGGCTTCCATGTTCTTCTCTCGCGCCCTCCGGTCAAACGCCCTTTTTCTTCCCCTTGGCGGTGTCGCAGTAGGCGCAGCGGTAGACGTGCCTCTCCGGGTCGCTGAGGAGGAAAATGGCGTCCAGCTGGGGCTCCGCCACGGTGATGCACCGGGGGTTCCTGCACCGGATGATGTTCACCAGCTTCTTGGGGGGCTGGAGGCGGCGCTTTTCCGTCCGGACGCCGTCCCGGATGATGTTGACGGTGATTTTGTCGTCGATATAGCCCAGCACGTCCACATCCACGTCCATGGGGGAGTCGATTTTGATGATGTCCTTTTTCCCCATCCGGCCGGAGCGGACGTTTTTGATGATGGCCACGGAGCAGTCCAGCTGGTCCAGGTGGAGGTATTTGTAGATGTCCATGCTCTTGCCCGCCTGGATGTGGTCCAGGACGACGCCGTTTTGGATGCTGTCAATGTTCATAGAGTCCTCCCCTTTCCGTTAGACACGGATGTCCAGCAGCTTCAAAATCAGGGCCATGCGGATGAACTTCCCGTTTTTCACCTGCTTCCAGTAGGCGGCCCGGGGGTCCTTGTCCACCGCCACGGAAATCTCGTTCACCCGGGGCAGGGGGTGGAGGATGGAGAGNTCCGCCTTGGCGGTCTCCAGCTTCTCCGGGGTGAGGATATAGCTGTCCTTCAATCGGAGGTAGTCCTCCTCGTTGAAAAAGCGCTCCCGCTGGACCCGGGTCATGTAGAGGATGTCCAGGTCCGGCATGACGGCCTCCAGGCTTTCGGTCTGCTTATAGGGGATGCCCCGCTTTTTCAGGGCCTCCTCCTTCACATAGCGGGGCAGCTTCAGCTCCGCCGGGGAGATGAGGACGAATTTGACGTTCTCATAGCGGCTCAGGGCGTTCACCAGGGAGTGGACCGTCCGGCCGAATTTCAGGTCGCCGCAAAAGCCGATGGTAAAGCCGTCCAGCCGCCCCTTCTCCCGGTGGATGGTCAGAAGGTCCGTCAAAGTCTGGGTGGGGTGGTTGTGCCCGCCGTCCCCGGCGTTGATGATGGGAACCTCGCTGAACTGGGCGGCGGCGAAGGGCGCGCCCTCCTTCGGGTGGCGCATGGCGATGATATCGGCGTAGCAGCTCACCGTGTGGACGGTGTCCCCCACAGTCTCCCCCTTGGACGTGGAGCTGGAGGAGGCCTCGGAGAAGCCCAGCACGCCGCCCCCCAGGGCCAGCATGGCGGACTCAAAGGAGAGCCGGGTCCGGGTGGAGGGCTCGAAGAAGAGGGTGGCCAGCTGCTTGTGGGCGCAGGCGTCCTGATACTTGGCGGGGTTTGCGAGGATGTCCTCCGCCGTGGAAATCAACTGGTCGATTTCCTCCACGGTGAGGTCGGTGACGTCAATGATGTTTCTGGGCATACAGGCTCCTTTCCCCGGTTCAGTCAGTCTCTCCAGCTCTCGTCGGAAGGGTTCGCCCGGAACTTTTTCAGACGCTTGATGTCCTCGGGCCGGATTTTCCCCTCCGCCGCGGCGATGTCGCACACCGCGTCGAAGTTGGAGAGGCTGTAGTTGGTCACGTTCGCCGCCGCCAGGCGGTCCAGGCCCTTCTGAAGGCCGTAGGTGAAGATGGACGCGACGCCCAGCACCTCCGCCCCGGCTTCCCGAAGGGCCTCCACCACGTCGATGCAGCTTCCGGCGGTGGAGATCANGTCCTCGACGACGACGACCCGCGCTCCGGGCTCCAGCTTCCCCTCGATGCGGTTCNGCCGCCCGTGGTCCTTGNCGCTGGAGCGGACGTAGCCCATGGGCAGGCCCATGAGGTGGCCCGCGATGGCGGCGTGGGCGATGCCCGCCGTAGAAGTGCCCATGAGAACCTCCACACTGGGATAGTGCTTGCAGATAAGGTCCACCAGCCCCTCCTCCACGTGGGTGCGGACCTCGGGGGCGGTGAGGGTCAGGCGGTTGTCGCAGTAGATGGGGCTTTTGATGCCGCTGGCCCAGGTAAAGGGCTCGCCGGGGCGGAGGAACACCGCGCCGATGGATAAAAGGTCGTGGGCAATGGTCTGTTCACGGGTCATGTGCAGGACTCCTTTCTCATATTCCGGCGGGAACGCCGCGCCGGCGTTTGGCGAACTTTTCCCTTGCGTATTCATAGCTTTCTTGAATCAGCGGCTTCATGGCCTCAAAGGTCTCCGGCGACGGGTTCAGCACGGCGGCCCAGCCCATCCAGGCGTATACCGGGTGGGGGATAAGGCGGTCCGGGGCGGAGAAATCCGCGTCCACGGACGCCACGCCCCCCTTGGGAGGACGGGCGGGCAGGGCGCCGAAAAGACGGGCATACGTCCCCTTCCGGAGGCCCAGGTTTACCCGGTAGACCCCGGGGCGGTCCAGCCGGGAGGCGGCATCGTTGGCCCCGTCCTTCTCCTTGACGGTGAGCACATAGACGCCCCGCTTCAAAACGCCGCCGGGGTTGTAGAATATGCCGCTCTCGCCCCAGCTTTCTGTCCGGACCGTGCCCTCCAGATTTGCCAGGCAGTATTGAAGAATGTCCTCCGGCTTCATCCCAGGAACTCCTTTACCGCCCGGCGGTAAGCCGCCACCGGGTCCGCCGCTTGGGTGATGGGGCGGCCCATGACGATATAGTCACAGCCGTTTTTCGCCGCCTGTTCCGGGGTCATCACCCGCTTCTGGTCCCCCACGTCCCCTCCGGCGAAGCGCACGCCGGGGGTGACGGTGCAAAAGCCCCCGCCGCAGCGCTCCTTCACCAGCGCCGCCTCCAGGGGGGAGCAGACCACGCCGTCCAGGCCGCTGGCGGCGGCGTTTTTGGCGTAGGCCAGAACGGTTTCCGCCATGGGGGCTTCAATCAGCAGCTCCTCTTTCAAGGCGGCGGCGTCCGTAGAGGTGAGCTGGGTGACGGCGATGAGCAGGGGCCGCGTGCCGTCGGGGCGGGTCAGCCCCTCCAGGGCGGCCTTCATCATGGCGGAGGTCCCGGCGGCGTGGAGGTTCACCATGTCCGCGTCCAGGCCGGAGAGGACCGCCATGGCCCGCTTGACCGTGTTGGGAATGTCGTGGAGCTTTAAGTCCAGGAAAATCCTGTGTCCCCGGGCCTTGATTTCCCGGACGATGGACGGCCCCTCGGCGTAGTACAGCTCCATGCCGANTTTCACAAAGGGCNTGTCCTCCCCGGCGGGGAAGCGGTCTAAGAATGCCAGGGTCTCCTCCCGGGCGGGGAAGTCCAGGGCGATGATTACGTCTTTAGCCATGGTGCGCTCCTCCTGTCAAGTCCGATAGTTTTTCCACGCCCAGCCGCTCACAGACGGCGGGCAGGTCCTCAATGATTNTTTTGCAGGCCCAGGGGTCCCGCAGGTTCGCCGCCCCCACCTCCACGGCGGCGGCCCCCGCCAGCATCATCTCGGCGGCGTCCTCCGCGGAGCTCACGCCGCCGCAGNCGATGNGGGGGAGCTTCACNGCCTCGTACACGTCCCACACCATCCNCAGGGCCACNGGGAATACGGCGGGGCCGGAGAGGCCCCCGGTGCGGTTTTGAAGCAGGGGGCGCTTGGTGTTCAAATCAATCCGCATCCCCAGAAGCGTGTTGATCAGGCACAGCCCGTCGGCCCCCTCCGCCTCACAGGCCCGGGCGATCTCCGCGATGTCCGTCACGTTGGGGCTGAGCTTCATGAAGACGGGCTTCTTCGTGGCCGCCCGGACGGCCCTTGTCGCGGCGGCGGCGCTGTGGGGGTCCGAGCCGAAGTTTCTCCCCCCGGCGTGGACGTTGGGGCAGGAGATGTTGACCTCCAGGATCTTCACCGGCTCCGCCTCCTCCAGCGCCCGGCAGTTCTCCGCGTACTCCTCCAGGGAAAAGCCGCAGACGTTGGCGATGACCGGGCCGTGGAAAATCCGGGCGATGTTGGGGACCTCCTCCCGGAGGACCGCCTCGAGCCCTGGGTTCTGGAGGCCCACGGCGTTCAGCATCCCGGCGGCGGTTTCCGCGATCCGGGGCTGGAGGTTGCCGGGCCGGGGGTCCCGGGTGGTGCCCTTCCAGGAGAAGGAGCCCAGGAGATCCAGGTCATAAGCATCCGCGAACTCCCGGCCATAGCCGAAGGTCCCCGAGGCGGGAATGATGGGATTTTTCAGGGTCACCCCCGCCAGGGTTACGGAGAGGTCTGCCATACAATGTCCTCCTTGTGGAATATGGGCCCGTCCTTGCACACCCGGCGCAGGCCCTTCTTTGTCTGAATGGTGCAGCCCACGCAGGCCCCGAAGCCNCAGGCCATCCGGGCCTCGAAGCTGAACTGCCCNCCGGTGATTTGGGGCAGGGCGTGGACGGCCTTTAACATGGCCGTGGGGCCGCNGGCGCAGACAAACCGGCAGTCCGGGAGTTCGTTCAGCATGTCCGTGACAAAGCCCCGGGCTCCCAGGCTCCCGTCCTCCGAGACGGCCAGCACCTCCGCGCCCAGGGCGGCGAACTCCTCTAAGTAAAAGGCGTCCTCCTNGGAGCGGANGCCCAGGNCCACCTGAACGCCCCGCCCCGCCGCCAGCATCCGCTTCGTCAGGCCATAGAGCGGGGCGGCGCCGATGCCGCCGCCCACCAGGACGGCGACCTCCGGCACGGCGGCGATGTCAAAGCCGTTCCCCAGGCCGGAGAGGGTGCTCAGCGCTGTCCCGGCGGGGAGGCGCACCAGCTCCTTCGTGCCCTCGCCCGCCTCCTTCACCAAAAGGGTCAGCCTCCCCTCCGCCCAGTCGCAGACGGAGATGGGGCGGCGGAGANACTTCCCCGGCAGCTNCNGATTCACAAACTGCCCCGGCGCGGTGACGGCGGAGGTATCCCCTGCCAGGACCAGCTCCCACACGTCCCCGGCCAGGCGCCGGGCGCGCTCCAGGGTAAACACGGATTTCTTCATGGTTCCCCTCCTTCTTGGCGGTCATAGCCCCGGATGATGCCGGTGGTCCCGCTGGGGCTGGGCTTCAAGCCCTCCGGAAAGACGATGTTCCCGCCCACAAAGGTCATGGAGACGGCGGCCTCCACCCGTCTTCCCGCGAAGGGCGTGGCCCGGCCCAGGGAGCGGAAGCCCGCCGGGTCCACCGTGCCCGCGTGGTCGAAGGACAGCACCGTCAAATCGGCGGGCTGGCCCTCCGCAATGGTCCCGCCCGGCAGGCCGAATATCCTCCGGGGGTTGACGCACAGGGCGTTTAGGATGGTTTCCAGGGGGACCTTCCCCGTTTTCACCAGCTCCGTGTAGAGAACCGGGAAGGCGCATTCCAGACCCACCACACCGTTGAGGCTCCCCCGGAGGCCCCGGGCCTTTTCCNCCGCCGAGTGGGGGGCGTGGTCCGTGGCGACGNAGTCCACAGTCCCGTCCAAAAGGCCCGCCACCAGCGCGTCNCGGTCCGCGGCGGAGCGGATGGGGGGATTCATCTTAAACCGCCCGTCGTCCTCCAGGTCCCCGTCGCAGAGACAGAGGTAGTGGGGCCCGGTCTCGCAGGTGACGGGGAGGCCCTGGGCCTTGGCGGCCCGGATGAGGGTCACGCTTTCTTTTGTGGAGATGTGGCAAACGTGGTAGCGGCATCCCGTTTCCCGGACCAGCTGGACATCCCGCTCCACCTGCCGCCACTCGCTGGCGGGGTCGTTGCCCGGGAGGCCGTGCCGTTTGGCAAACTCCCCGTCGTGGACGCACCAGCCCTTGTCCAGCAGGGACTCGTCCTCACAGTGGGCCACGATAGGCCGGTCCAGCTTTTTTGCCAGCAGCATAGCCCGCCGCATCATCTCCCGGGACTGGACGCCCCGGCCGTCGTCGGAGAAGCCGGGAACAGAAGGGGCCAGGGCCCCCATATCCGCCAGAGCCTCCCCCTTCTCCCCCTGGGTGATGGCCCCGTAGGGATAGACATGGACCCGGGCGTCCCGCCGGATGGCTTCCAGCTCCACTTGGAGGCGGTCCGGGCTGTCGGGCACGGGGTTCAGGTTTGGCATGGCGCAGAGGGCGGTATACCCTCCCGCCGCCGCCGCCGCCGCGCCGGAGGCGATGGTCTCCTTATAAGAAAATCCAGGCTCCCGAAGATGAACGTGAACATCTACGAAACCTGGAACAATGAAATGGTGATTCAATTCAATGACGGCCGCGCCGTCCCGGGAAAGACGGGGGGAAACGGAAACAATACGCCCTTCGGAAACGGCAATATCCAGGGGCTGGAAGCCCCCGCCGCAAAAGACGGACCCGCCGGTCAGCAGCAGACGCATAGACGCTCTCCTCTCCATTTATTCAAAAAGATATGATATCGGAAAACCGCCGCTTTGTCAACCGGGTGGGGCAAAAAATTTCTGTTCACGGGCTTCTCCGTCCGTCCGGACCGTCCGGAATCCGTGGAACGGCCTTTCATGCCGCCCGTTCCACGGATTCCGCAGAGAAGCTTTCCGCTTTGGATCAAGCTGCGGATCAACGGTCCACAAACCGCCGCGGCAAGGGGTCAATACTTCAAAGGATGGGCGTCCGTGTACAGCTTCCCGACGTTGATGGCGTAGAAGTCGAAGTTATCCAAAAGCGCCTCGAGCTCCTTGGGATATCCCTTCCCGGAGCTGCGGATTACGTCCATCAGATGCACGCTGACGGGATACCGGGTCGGGTCCATCCGGGTGGGGAGCCGGTGGGAAAAGCTCCAGCCCTGATACTGGATATGCACGGCGCTGTCGAACAGAGACGGCTCTCCGGGAATCTCCTCCCCCATGGACGGCGGGTACTGGTTTAGGCCCATACAGTTGGAGTCAAAGAGCATCTTGAACCCCTTCGGCGGGGGTATCGTCCAGTCAATCATGCTCCCGCCTGTTCCCCGGAGGGCGCTGTTGACCCCGGTGTTGTAGGAGGCGTAGCGGGTATTGCGGATATCACCCTTCGGGAAATCCCGGGGCAGCTCCATGGGGCCGCAGCCGTACTTGTAGGAAAGCGCCTCGAAGTGGTCGTGAACGGTGTCAATCAGGTCCTCTGTTTTGTAATAGTAATCGGAGTTGTAATAGACGGTGAAGCCGGTGCATCCCATTTCCTTGGCGACTTCCTTGCCTTCCACGTAACTTGCGCTTTTCATGGTGTCAACCATGAGGATACGGCTATAGCCGTATATGTCTCTTAGGGCTTCCTGTGCGACCTCTGCTGNATCAAAGCCCTTGTCTCCCCAATACGCCACAATATCAGATATAGCATGGTCCAGCGTCCGCAGTACGGACTCCTTGTCAATATTTCCAGAGGCGTATTCATCAAACATAACCGGAAGCTGGTTGTGGAGCCGGACGGTAAGACCTTCGTCCTCGTCAAAGGCGCAGCCAAAACTTAGGGGTCTTTTCACTGTGGGCTTCTCCGGCCGTCCGGAAATCGTGACGGTATCCGTGGACGCTGCAAGGGGACGGCCCTTTGGGGCGGCTTCTCCGGCCTTAGCTTCTGCCTGAGCAGCGGCAGTCAAGGGTACCGCTGTTTGGCGCTGGTTATTTACTGAAAGCATGATGACCTCCAATCGCTGACGCCATTATTCTTTTGTCTCTCCGAGCAGCTGATCCAGGCTGTCGTCCACCGCTCCGGTGATAAAGTGGTCAAAGAAGCCCTCCATCATCTTTACATAGTCCTCAGTCCAGCCGTTGTGGCCGCTGACCCGGTGCAAATTGTCTTTCATTGCAGCCGCGAATTGGGCCGTGTCAAAGGGCTGGTCCGCCACACGGTACCATTGGTCCGCCGTCATCGGGGAATATTTCTCGTGTCCGACATTGGAAATGCTGTTCGGATTAAGAGCTGCGTCAAGCTTAGCTCCCAGCATAGCACAGTAGGTGCCCGCCCGATACACCCCCATCTTGTGGCTCAGGACACCAGACAGATCCAGCTCACTCTGCATGTTCAAGAAGTCGGAAGTTGTATTCTTGCCGGCATATTTCTCCCGGATGGCCGCCTCCCGCTCCTCAAAGTTCATTCCGTCGTAACCTAAGACCTTCAACTTCGCATCCTTAACGATTTCAGTTGCTTTGTCCCTAGCAGAACTATCCAAAGCATCTATTTCTGCGTCAGTCCACTCCGTATACGGTCTGCCGTCCAGTTCTAAACCCTCTTTCCGCGCGGCGACTATGGCGGGATTAAAAATATGGCGCGTAATTTGATCAAAAAACTGATTGTTGATGACACACCATTCTTCGGGTCCGGCGATACAAGCTCGGATTGCGATCATATTTCCGTCAAAGGCTTCATCGTAGCGGTTCCAGATTTCCGCGTAGATCTCGTCCGGACTCATGCCGGTATAATCGGCCTGGGCGTTCAGCTCCGCCAGCTGCTTCAACTTTGCCTGGGTCGCGTTGCTTACGGTAACGCTTCCATAATAAGTCCGTTCCGCCAGGGAAAACTCTGGCTCCGTCCGGGGCTGCGGGGCGCTGGGCACATAACGGTCCTGGGCTTTGGCCGTCTGCATCACCTGGCCGAAGGTCTTTGACGGTGTGGCTGAGGCCGTGGTTTTCCGGTATTCCGGGCGGGCCTGTGCGGCCCCTTCAATTTTCATGATGCTTCATTCCTCCAATCAATCATTCCGCGCCCGGCTTATGGCGGCCAGCCCATAAAAGCGGCCTCCTTCCGCGCTGCGCAGCAGGATTCCGTAAACCCTACTTTACAAATGCGGAAGGAGGCCAAATCCTCACATTATGCTTAAGGAAAATTTTATTTTGCCGATTCCACCAAAGAAATGCTTTCAGCCATGTGCAAAATATCGGTTTTGTCAAGATTCGCTTCCACCATGAACTGTAGTCCGCGGTCCGGGTCGATCCAAGTGACCGCGTTCCGATGATTCTCCCAATCGGCCACCCAGAAAAGCTGACCGTCCAGCCCATTTACCGTGACTTCCAATATTTCGGACTCTTCTATAGCAATGCACGTAGCGCTGCCTTGAACCATCCGCATATAGTTCAGACAAATTGTTTTTCCGGTTTCTTCGTTCCGATACACAATATCCACCATCTCCGGCCAGTCTATCCGTTCGCTCTCGACCTCGGCATAACCCTCCGGCAATTCCGTGATTTCATATTGGGGCATTGCCCCGGCCATATCCTCCCCCGTATATCGGTAGGTGATATGCGTTTCATACCATTCGATAACCCATTGGTTTACCGCCGCTCTGACTGCGGGGCTGACGGCCAACAGACTGCCAAACCCAATCGAAACAATCAGCAGAACCGCCGCTGTCCGGCGGGCAATGTTCTTCCATACGGGAACCGCCCTTTTACGCTCCCACGCCAAAGGGTCTGCCAGCATTCCGGAAACTTGGCGCTTGTAACGCGCGGAGGGCACAAAAGCGGGCTCCGGCTGCTTCTCCCAATCAAGCCGGAGGGAATCCAATAAAACCCGCTGCATCAACGCGTCCAGTTCGTGATCCGTCATGGGCAAACTCCTTCCTGCTCCATGTATTTGCGCAAAAGCGCCCGTCCCCGGCTGGCGCGTGTGTTGACGGCTGTTTCCGAAATGCCAAGGCGGATAGAGATTTCTTTGTATGAATAACCCAGAAGATATTTCATCTCCAATACAGCCCTGTATGTATCCGGAAGCCGGGCAAACAGTTCCACCAGTTCCTCGTACTCTGTTATGCTGGAAACGCCGCTTTCAACAGCGTCCCAATCCTCCAGCAAAACAACTTTTTTCTTTTTGCGGAGAATTATGAGCGCCTCGTTCTTCACTATGGAAATGAGCCAGAAGGGCAGATCCTTACAGGAAATCTCAGAAATTTTTTCAAAGTGCCGGATGACCTGCATAAAGGCGTTTTGAACCGCGTCCTCCGCGTCCGTTTGGTTCTTGAGTATCCGCATAGCGGCATTTTCCAACCGGGCATGGTGCTGCTCGTAAATCACCGCAAATTCCCGGCGGTCCTCTTCGCTCTCCAGCGCGGCCAAGAGAAATATCAGCATGAGCAGTTCTCCTTACATATAGAACCAGGCCTGCTTTGTGAGGCTGTGCTTGGGTGTTATGAAAAGCAGATAGTTATTATAGCATGACTGCGCGGGCCTATCAACCCAAATCGTTTGTATGGATGCCTTTCGGCAAAATCCGCTTGCGCGGCCGGTGCATATTCTTGCGAAGCCTTCCCCTGGTGAAACGGATAGCGGGATAAATAAGAGACGGGGCGCCGCGCGACCGCACAAGACCGCCCGGCGCCCCGCCTTTCGTTTCATTTATTTTCCGGAGGGCTTTTCATTGTTGTGCCCGTAGGTTTCCCGATACTTTCCCGGGGACATTCCAATATATTTTTTAAACATGCTGTAAAACTGACATTGGCTTCCGAAGCCGATGCTCAAGGCGATTTCCGTAATGGATTTGTCGGTCATAATCAGCAGGCTCTGCGCCTCGCCCAGCCGCCGGCGGATTGTATAGTGCATGGGGGAAAAGCCGACCGTCTTTTTGAAAATGTGCGACAGGTAGTACGGGCTGATATAAAGCTCTCTGCTGATATCCTCCAAGGTAAAATGCTCGTCATAGTGACTGTCGATATAGTTTTTTATTTTCATGGAAACGATGTCCTGATTCGATCTGGGTGCCTGTCCCGTTTGCTTGGCCCGCCGGTCAATCAGAAGCTGCAGCTGAGACAAAAGCGCCATAGTCAAATAGTGGCAGCCTTTTATATGGGCTTCTGGCTCTGTTGCAAGCATGGTATAAATCATGTCCATGATGGACTCGATGTAATCCGCGTACTCCTCCGCGGAAAAGACCGGGGAGGTATCAGGAGGAATCAGCGTATTGGGCGGAAAACTGCTGATTTGGAGGTTGCTGACGGTTATCCCATACATATTTAAATTGTTGCTGTTATTTGGTTCTTCGTCATGCAGGGTGTTTGCGTTGTTGATGATTACATCTCCTTTGGAGACGCTGTACCGCTCTTCGTTAACGCTGTAGACGCCTTTTCCGTTGCGCACAAATAAAATTTCCAAAAAGGCGGCGTGCTTATGGAGAAGCCGGGGATGCATTGACTTGAATTCGAAGTCCATTTTGCTGGCTGAGATTAGCCTCATATCAAAAAACGTGTTCATATCCGGCAGTTCCACAGCTGGCGCAAAGCACTGGATCATCGGCTCCTCCTGTTTTCAAGAACTTATTTAACGAAAAAGTTTCTGTTTATATAATAATACCCTAATTATCAACACGTTTCAAGAATTACCGCAACGCTTTTCGAGAAAAAGCAAGATTCCATATAAAAGTGGTTTCGGCCTTCAGCCGCCGTGGCCGGGGCGGAGGGGGGGCAGCCGATCCGGCGGTTTGCTCAAAAAATAGAAGATCGGTATGGATTCTCTTTTCAAACATCACTATATTCAGAAAACTTTGCAAGGTGTGGTCCATCCCCACCCAATGGATTTTCCAGCGTGGCTGGAGGTCCTTTCCAAAAAACAATCGCAAGAATCCTGATGCAGACCGCGGGAAAATTGCTTATCATATAGAAAAACACCTAAAACCTTTCGTATTTCGTAAATATTGCGGCGGCGGTGTGAATTTCCAGGCCTGTTTGTTATCATCGGCACTGGATTCTTGAATGCTGCGGAGGATAAGGGCTATGAAAATTGACGGCAATGAGATGACTGTCCGGCAAAACGACCTGGAAAGGGCCGGCAAGAAAAAAGAGGCCATGGAACTGAAGCGGGAATTTTTGAAGCAGGTCCGTGAAGCCGGAGATCACTGTCCCTGCAAAGAGAACTGCCCGCACCATGCCAACTGCTTTGAGTGCGTGACGCTGCACCGGGGACATCGGGACCATCTGCCGATGTGCATGTGGGACATGCTGAACGAGCGGCTGTACAAGCTCTCGCTTCTGACGGAGGGGACCCTAGAAGAGTATGGGAAGAACCAGCCCTGACTATACACAAAAACCGGCGGTCCGGACGGAGTCCGGCGGGTTTTCCTATAATCGGTTCATCAAGCTGAATTTCAAAATAACGAGGAGGATGTGCTATGGCTCTGAAATACGGTATTTGCCAATGGTGTATGCCGGGCGACGGGATGTATGCCCCGAAGCTGGCCGCCGAAGCCGGTTGGGATGGCGTTCAATTGGACCTGGGCACCTATGAGCGGGGAATGGCCCTGACGCAAAAAAGCATTCAGGAAGGACTGCTGGAGGACGCCAAGCGGTATTCCATCGCGTATCCCTCCCTGGTGGTTAACGCGGTAACCGTCCACAGTATGAGCAAAAACCGCCGGGATTCCTCAGAGGGACAGATTGTCTATGAGCTGATCCGCAAGGGCGTGGAGGTTACGGCGGCCATGGGCATCGAGGCCATCATGCTCCCCTGCTTCTTCGAGAGCTATATCCACACGGAAGAGGAATTCCAAAATACGGCGGAGGCATTTCGGTACTGCTGCCAGCTGGCCCAGGACAAAGGGATTGACGTCTATGTGGAGAGCATCCTTCCCGCTGGGGATCAGCTGCGCATGGTGGAAGANCTGAANATGCCGNATATGTATGTCTTCTATGATACGCAGAACTATGACGCCTTTTCCACCCTTGACCAGGTGGAGATGATTCAGGCGTTCTATCCGTATATGGGGAAGCAGTTCCATGTAAAGGACGGCTGCGGCACCACCAGCAACCGCATGGTGGGAGAGGGCGGCGGCAAGGTGTTCGAAACGTTGCATTATATCCGGGAGAAGGGCTTCTCCGGCTGGGTCATCAGCGAGAACTTTTACGACAAGCGGCCCATTCGCCTGCGGAACGAGGCCGACCAAATGGCCGTCTCCCGGGAGGACCTGGCCGTCATCAAGCGCGCCATGGAAGGATAAGGAGGGTATCTGTTTGAAAATCGGTTTGATTGTCGAGACCAGCCAGCTGTTTCGGATGCCCGTTGTGGAAGATGAGCTCCGCAGGGCCGCCGGGAAATACGGGCACGAGGTGTTCAATTACACCAATAACACAACCTACGCGAAAAACGGCCTCCTGGGCGCCGTCCTCTTGAACGCGGGCGCCGTCGACCTGGTGGTAACCGGCTGTGGCACCGGAGTGGGCGCCATTGTGGCGGCCAACAGTTTTCAGGGGGTTCAATGCGGTTTTGTGGCGGATCCCTGTGACGCGCAGATGGTCCGGGAGCTGAATCTAAGCAACGCAGTGGCCATGCCCTTTTCCAAGGACTTTGGAAATGAGGGCGTGCTGAACCTGCGGTTCTGCTTTGACATTCTCCTCCGCCCTATGGAGATGCCCATGTACATCACGCCGGAGACCCGCGCGGGCTGTGAGGAGATGAAGCGGGAGATGGACGAGCTGAAGGCGGTTTGTCAGACGCCCGTCAAGGACGTCGTGAAATCGCTGGATGCCGCCTATTTGAAAGAGGCCCTGGACAGCAGCGTGTTCCGCGCCAGCTTTTATGACCACTGCAAGGACGCGGAGCTGGCAGATTTGATACGGAAAAAGCTGGGCTGAGGCATCGTTTCGCTTATTTTCGGCGCAAGCCGGTAATAGGAATAAAAAACAGGAGGAATTCCACATGAAAAAGAAGTTGCTTGCTCTGTTTCTGTCCCTCGCGATGGCCCTGTCACTGGCCGCCTGCGGCGGCGATTCCAACAGTGGCGCTGACAGCAGCTCCGACAGCGGCTCCACCCAGCCTGCGCAGGACGCTGCGGAACCCGACGGCGGCGATCAAGCCTCCGGCGACAGCTTCTCCGTGGGCATTGTTGTGAAATCCCTGGACAACGACTATTACACTACTTTGAAAAACGGCGCCGAGGACCGCGCCGCCGAGTTGGGCGTCGATCTGACCTTCGNGGCCCCCAATGCGGAGACGGACGTTCAAAGCTGGGTCAACATGGTCTCCGACCTGATTGCGGCCAAGGTCAGCGTGCTGGCTGTCTGCCCCGCCGATGACGCCGCGTGCCTGCCCGTTATCCGGGAAGCCGGAGAGGCCGGCATCAAAGTCATCGCCGTGGATAACGATACCGCTTATGAGGAGAAACTCTCCTTCATTGGCACCAGCAACTATGACGCCGCGAAGCTGGGCGGCGAGTACTGTGCCGGACAGATCGGCTCCGGAGGCAACGCCGTCGTTCTCCGCGGCCCCACCGGAAGCTCCAACCATGATGAGCGCCAGCAGGGATTCGTTGACGCCCTGGAGGCCGGAGGCGTGAACATCCTGGAAATCAAGGACGCCAACTGCGTGGCCGAAACCGCTATGAATGCCATTGAGGATTTTATCACCGTCTATGACAAAATTGACCTGGTTATCTGCACCAACGACCTGATGGCCATCGGAGCCCAGCGCGCCGTCGCCGCCGCCGGGCTGGACACCAAGGTCTTTGGCTTCGACGGTTCCGCCGACGTTTGCCAGGGCACCTTGGACGGCATCTATCTGGGCACCGTTGCGCAGGACCCGTATCAGATGGGCGTTCTGGCCATTGACAATGCTCTGGCCCTGTATAACGGCGAGACCATTGAGAGCCGCATCGACTCCGGCTGCGCGGTTGTTACCGCTGAAAACGCGCAGGAATTTCTGGGTTGATATCGGACGGCGCGGACTGTCTTGTTCTGATCGCACTGCGAGCCAGCGGGGAGCACCCCAAAGGTGCTCCCCGCTTTGATAAAAGTGGGAGAAAGACCATGAATAAAGTCATCATCGAGCTAAAGCATATTACGCAATACTTTCCCGGGGTTGTGGCGCTGAATGACATGTCCTTTACCATTCGCGAGGGCACTGTCCATGGCCTGATCGGAGAGAACGGCGCCGGGAAATCCNNGCNGATCAAAGTGCTGACCGGAATCAACCATCCTGATAAAGGCGAGATTTATATCGACGGAAAGAANNCGNAGATTGCAAATCCGGTGGTCTCCAAGACCCTGGGAATCGGGTGCATCTATCAGGAGCTGAATATCTGCCCGGATATGAGCGTGACGGACAACCTGTTCCTGAATTCCTATCTGAAAAAAGGGCTTTTCCTGGACTATAAAGAGATGCGCCGCCAAGCGGTGCAGACCATGAAAGACCTGGGCCAGGAGGTGGACCCCAACACCCTCTGCGGGCAGATGGGNCTTGGCGTTCAGCAGGNNGTGGAAATCNGCNAATCCNNANTTNCCGGGTCCCGCCTGATNATCATGGATGAACCCACCTCTTCCCTGTCCGAGGCGGAGGTGGAGCAGTTGTTCGCCACCATCGAACTGCTGAAGAAGAAAGGGGTCTCCATTATCTTTGTCTCGCACAAGCTGGAGGAGATATTCCGCTGCTGCGACGACGTGACCGTTATGCGCGACGGCCATCTGATCTGCACCAAGCCCACGACGGAAATGACAAAGGACGAATTGATTTCCCACATGGTGGGCCGTCCGCTGGGCATGCTGTTCCCCAAGCAGGAGACCCACAAAGGAGAAGAATTCCTGCGGGCAGAAAATCTTTGCAGCCCCGGTGTGCTGTACAATGTGAACTTTACCGCATATGCCGGCCAGATCCTGGGCTTTTCCGGCCTGGTGGGCGCCGGACGCACGGAAACAATGCGGGCAATTTTCGGAATTGACAAAAATAAAACCGGAGATATCTATATCAAAGGGAAAAAGGCCGTCATCACAAAGCCGCAGGACGCCATCAAAAACAGCATTGCTTTCTTGACGGAGGACCGCAAAAAGGAAGGGCTTATTCTAAATGCCAGCGTTAAGAACAACCTGCATCTCGCAACGATTGATAAAGATGTGAAAGGCCTTTTTTTAGACGAGCAGAAGCACCAATCCCTGGCGGAAGAAAACATCCGGGTGTATAAAATCAAAACGCCCTCCGTCGACACGCCGGTGGGTACGCTTTCCGGCGGCAACCAGCAAAAAGTCGTCATAGCAAAGTGGGTAAACGCCTGCGCGGATATTTATATCTTCGATGAGCCCACACGCGGCATTGACGTGGGCGCCAAAATCGAAGTGTACAATGTGATGAACGAATTGGTGAAATCCGGGAAATGCGTCATCATGATTTCCTCCGAGCTCCCGGAAATCCTGGGCATGAGCGACCGGGTCATCGTGATGCGCCATGGGAAGGTCATGGCGGAGATTGACCGAGACTCCGAGCATTTCAATCAGGAAGACATTATGAAAGCATCCTGGGGAGGTAGGTTGGCATGAAGAATCGGCAATCCGCATTAAGCTCCGTCAAAAACATTCTCGGCGCAGTGAACCGCGTGGGCCCCCTGGCGNCTTTCATCATTCTCTGCGCAATGCTCCAGCTGGCCACAGGCGGAAAATTCCTGACGTCGGCAAACATCGCGAATATTTTCCGGCAGATCCCCACCGTTGNCCTGATGGCCCTGGGTATGCTGCACGTGATACTGCTGGGAGGCATCGATCTCTCCGCGGGAGCCCTTTTGGCGATAGGAATCTGTACGGCCGGCATTTTGGTGCGGTATGAGTTTCTGCCTATGAACGGGGCGACCGGCATTCTTCTGCTGGTAATCTGCGTGCTTGTATCCACCGCCTTCGGCGCGCTCAACGGCATTCTTCTGACAAAGCTGCGCCTTCCCCATCCGTTTATCTCCACAATGGGCACAAAATATGTGTGCCGCGGCCTCGCCCTGCTGANTACCGGCGCCGCAACCATTTCCGGCTTTCCAAAAACGACCCTGGTCATCGGCACCTTCAACGTGAGCAGCTGGCTGCCGCTCTCCTTTTTACTGGTAATTGTTATCTACGCCCTTTCNCATATTTTCTTTACCAAAACCGCCCTTGGCCGGAAAATTTACTCTCTGGGCGGCAACAAGGAAGCTGCAAAATTTGCCGGTATTGCGGTGGACCGTGTGNAGATTTTCTGCTATGCGGCATCCGGGTTCTTCTGCGGCCTGGCCGGTATTGTATATATGGGACGCCTGGACTCCGCGGTTCCCCTCGCCACGCAGGACGGTGACGCCGACGCGATTGCGTCCTGCATCATTGGAGGCGCTTCCTTCCTGGGAGGCAAAGGCAATGTCTGGGGTACGCTGATTGGCGCTTTCATCATTCAGGTAATACGCAACGGCTGCAATTTGCTGAGGCTTTCTACAGATCTGCAGTCGATTGTCATAGGCGCCATNNTTATCATCGCGGTGTTGATCGATGTACTGCGCGGCGAAATGGANCNGAANANCAAGCTGCAGGCCATNGCCAAGGCAAACGCGANTCAGGACACGGAACAAGGCGCATAATCTGCCGGCAAGCCGGCCATGCGCTGAACACTGCCAAGAGCGGCTTTCCCCTGGCTTTTTGACGTGCGNCTGTCCTTTCGGGAGACATGGAACGTTATTCCCGGGGACTGTCCGCCTAGACGCCGATTTTACCCTTCAGCAGATCAATTTTAAACGCGAAGCAGAATCAGGAGGTAACAATCATGTCAAACTGGAATCTGCCCGCCACCGGCGGACACATGGAAAAGCAGGACGGCATCTACTACCAGAATATGACCACCAAGATGGTGGAGGAGCGGCTGAGGAAGAACGACGTGCTGCTGCTGCCCATCGGCTCCACCGAGAACCACGGCCCCTCCGCCCCCTACGGTGAGGACACCTATCTGGACACCCGTCTGTGCGAGCTGGTGGCCGAGCGCACCGGCGCCACCGTGGCGCAGCCCATCTGGTACGGCTCCCACCCCTACCACCACCTGGGCCAGAAAGGCACCATTATGATCCCCGAGAAAATCCTCGCCGACTACATCGCCTACGTACTGGCGGGCTTCTGGAACACGGGCTTCCGCAAGATCATCATTGTCAACGGCCACGGCCAGGACTATGTGATCCCCCTGGCCATCCACACGTTCGGCAAGAAGTGNCAGGTGCCCGGCATTGTGCTGTACACCCACTTCTGGAACTGCGCCGGGGACGAGATGTTTACCAAGGACAAAGGCGGCCCCTATGATACGCCCTTTGTCCACGCCGACGAGGTGGAGCAGAGCTGGTGCCTGGAGCTGTTCCCCGAGTTCATCCACATGGAGGACGCCATTAAGGCGGAAAAGGCCCCCCTGCTGCCCGCCGGTCACATCAACACCTCCGCCGAGGATGGGGCGGGCCCCATCAAGTGGTACAACGCCTTCGGTTCCTGCGGCATGGAGTGCATCTGCCAGCCCGAGGGCGTCATCGGAGACGCCCGCATGGCCGACGGCGAGAAGGCCCGGGCCGGCGTGGAACGGACCCTGGACTATCTGACCAAGCTGGTGAACGACATCCTGGAGAAGTATCCCGCCGGGAAGCTGCCTCCCATCGACAAGATGACCCAGCGGAATCCCGCCGATATCGAAGCCGTGGTCAAGGGCCCCAACGTTCCCGGCGGCCGGCATATCTATACTCTGGAATATTAATCACCAAAATGGGACGCCCGAGACGGCTTGGCGGCTCAAGACCTTCCATGCTGTCGTTCTGAAAAGGAGAAATTGCGATGAAGTGCAAACAGGCTTTTATGTACGGACCCTTTGACCTCCGCATTGAGGAGGTGGAGCTCCCCGCTCTGAAGGACGATCAGGTCCTCATCAAGCTGCTGGCCTGCGGCATCTGCCAGTCCGACGTGGAGTGCTTCGAGGGCAAGTCCGCCGAGGGCCGCTATGACCTGGGGCCCTATACCCCCGGCCACGAGTGGGTGGGCCGCGTGACCGAAGTCGGCAAAAACGTGACCTCCATCAAGGTAGGCGACAAGGTCGTGGGCGACTGCGTCCTGCCCTGTCACCAGTGCGCCAACTGCAAGGACGGCAAGATGAGCTCCGCCTGCCTGAACATGCGGGAAGTGGGCTTCCGCCCCGACTCCCCCGGCGGCTTCGGTGAGTACATGATCCTGGAAGAGGCCTATACCCACGTCATTCCCGAGGACTGGAGCGATGAGATCGGCATCTTTGTGGAGAACTTCAACGTGGGCTATTGGGGCGTCTGGGGCAACGGATGAAATCCCGACGNGTCCGACGACTGTNTGATCATCGGCGGNGGCCCCGTCGGCTGCTCCGCCTCCATGGTCTGCGCCACTTCCGGTGCCACCGTGATTGTGGTAGANCCCGNGGCCGNCCGCCGGGANAACGCNATGCATTACGGCGCCACGTACACCGCGGACCCCACCGCCGGAGACGTGGAGGAGCAAATCAAAAAGCTGACCAACGGACGGGGCGCTTCCGTGGTGATTGAGTGCTCCGGCAACGACATCGGCATNGCCTNCCTGTTTGATATCGCCGGACACAGCGCCCGCGTGGGCGTGGTGGGCCACTCCATCGGCCGGAAGGTCCCCGTGGAGATCGGCAAGACCATCTGGAAGACCTTGCACACTGCGGGCTCCNGCGGCACCACCAACTGGTTCCCCCGCACCATCCGTTTTATGAGCAAGATTNAGGATACCTATGACTTCAAGGCGCTGGTCTCCCACTACTACAAGTTCGAGGACCTAGCCGAGGCCATGAAGACGGCCCAGNACAAGGAGCTGTCCCNCAAGGTCATGCTGACCTTCCCGGAGTAATCGCTCCCACTGAATTTGCCCTACTCTATTTTCTTTTCTCCCGGAGCGGGGGCCTCCTTGGGAGGCCCCTGTTCCACTTTATTTCAGAGATAGGAGAATCTATATGAAACAGTGGAAATTCGCCGTGTCCTCCGCCGACGANGCCCCGGCCACCGCGCCGATCCTGCTCNAGGGGACGGTGGAGGAAAACCTGGAAAAAGCGGCAAAGTTGGGCTACGATGCCATTGAGGTCCACACCCGGGAGGACGTGGAGCTGGACTATGACGCCATCCGAGCTGCCTATGAGAGTACCGGGGCCCGGGTGTCTATGGTCATCACCGGCCGGCTGAATACGGAGGGGATGTGCAGTTTGGTAGCCGACGAGCCCTATATTGTCTCCGCCACCATGGACGGGATGCGGCAGTACATCGACATGGCCCGGGAGCTGGAGGCGGGCATTGTCATCGGCTGGGTCAAGGGGAATGTGCCCAAGGGAGGCAAGCGGGAGAAGTACCTGGACCGTCTGGCCAAAAACCTGCGGGTCCTGGCTGCCTACGGCGCGGAGCGGAATGTCAAATTAAACCTGGAGGTTATCAACCGCTATGAGGTGAATATCTTTACCACCGCCCGGGAGACCGTGGACTTCCTGGAGAAGTATCAGCTGGACAACTGCCGCGTCCACCTGGACGCCTTCCACATGGGCATCGACGAGTGTGACCCGGTGGAGGCTATCCGGACGACGAAGGGGCGCTTGGGCTATTTTCACCTGGCCGACAACTCCCGGCGCTATCCAGGCAGCGGGCAGTTCGAGTTCAGCCGCATCCTGAGCGCCTTGGAGGAAATCGGGTACGGCGGTTATCTCTCCGTAGAATGCCTGCCCTGGCCATCCGGCGAGGAGGCGGCGGCCGCGGCGCTTCGTTACCTGAAGCCGCTGGCGGGCGCTGGGGGGGAATAGCCGCCGGGCAGCTGCTTAGAGCAGCGCCCAAAAATAATGAGAAATGTTCAGCGGTCCAGGAATCGCAGGGCCGTGCCATATGAGGAGGAATTTTAATGAAGATATCTGTCAGGACGGACTACCTGTTCCAGAATCACTCTCTGGAGGATCAAATTCAGCTCGCAAGCGACGCCGGAGCGGACGCGGTGGAGTTCGGCGAGATGCTGGATTACGACTGCAATAAGGCGGCCGNGATGGCGGCGCGGTGCGGCATTCCCTTTTTAGCCTGCGGGTTTTACGACATGTGGAACTGCAGACTGGGCGATGNCTTCCGGCNTATCGAAAAAAATCTGCTTAAGACAATAGACTGTGCGGAAACGTTAGGATGCAAATTCCTGCTAGGGCTATCGGGGGATGCATCAGCTCGCGGCGAGGAGCAGAGGCGGCAGTTTGTGGAGAACATGAAGCCGGTGGCGGAGCTTCTGGAAAAGCATGGCTTGGTGGCGCTCATTGAGCCTCACAATACCATCCTGCCCAACCCGGTGTATGATTTTTCCCATTATTTTATAAACACCAACCAGTTGGGAAACGAAGTAGCCGCACGGATCGGAAGCCCCTCTGTTCAGCTTCTTTTTGATGTATACCATGAGCAAATTATGACCGGCAATCTGTTCGCAACCGTCCAAGGGTCCCTGAACACTATCGCACACTATCACTTCTCCGGCATCCCCGGCAGGGATGAGCCCATGCACGGAGAAGTCCAGTATCAGAATCTGGCCGCGGAAATCCAGAGATTGGGGTATGCCGGATACTTTGGCCTGGAGTATTTTCCGACGTATGATGCAATGCAGTCTCTGCGGGATACCATTGCGTATTTAAAGGGCTCTGAGTCCTCCGTGGATGAAGAGGCGCGAGCCTAAAGTGGGAAAGGCAGATCAAGAAAATAGGGGCGGCCTCTCCGCCTGTCTGTCACCCCATGCCCACTCAATCCCCCATGTGGTGAAATTGGCGGCGGTCAGCTTCACGCTGCCCTGAGACCCGCGCGAAAGAAAAATGCGTGTACATATTGCACAGATAGCGGGCAGAGTACGCAAGGAGGCGGATGATCCCCCATAAAGCTACCAGCTGGAATTAAAGCACAAAGGGCCGGGAATGTTCCCCGGCCCTCTCTTTATGCGTGGACGGTGTTTCGATCTCGAAACGGCTTGAATATTCCCGAATGAGCACAACCACGGGCGTCTATGCCCGCGTCATAGCGGCTGCGGATCAAACGGGCGCTGACATTCCGGCCGATATCTTCTTGAAGGCGGAACCCCGCTTTCGATTAAATGGTTCAAAAACGGGGCTTGTTCATTTTTCATCGGCGTTCAGCAAAAAAGCAAATCACAACAGCGCCGGCCAAGCCAGTTCCTGCGGCGGCGAAAAGCATCGCATTTACGCCTGCCAGGTCAATCAGCGTCCCGCCGGCCAGGGACGCCAAGACGCTGCCTATCGTGTAGGTCATCGCCATGTATGCCTGACCTTTTATAGCATCCTCCACTCGAATTACCTGGTTTACGTAATAAACCGGGACGATGGAAATCAGTCCCCAGCCCAGCAACTGGAAAAGCTGCACAGCGTATAGGGTTCCCATAGATGAGGCCAGGANGGTTCCCAAACNCTTCAGCGCAATCGCGGCTCCGCAGATCTTGAACCAGAAACCGCATTCCGCCTTTTTCAGCATCCATGCAAAAAACAGCATGGGCGGAATTTCAATCAGTCCGCACATGGAGGTAATCATCCCGACCTCCGCGCTTCCGCCGCCTTTGGCCCGGATAATTTGATATAAAAACGTGTTGATCAATACATGGCTAATGTACAGCAGGGCGGTTCCCGCCAGCACGATGAGAAACCGCGGGTATTCTTTGAAGAAAACCGCGGGGGAAGACGGATCCGCTTGTTGCTTTTCCTCGCCCGGTAACGCTCGTTTCTGGAAGGGATACCGCCATACGCAAAGCAGGAGGATGCCGTAACCCAAGGCAATGCAGATCGGGATGGAAATCACACCGGCCCGCGGCACCAGAATTCCCAAAAGGCAGGAAGCCGCCGCGTAGACAATGGAGCCGATTCCCCTGGAAAGTCCCCAATTCAGCGAATATCCTTGATTCAGCATTTCCGTTCCGAGAGAGTTGATGAAGGGCAGCAGAAATTGCAGAACGGCCACGCAGCCTCCAAAGAGCAAGCCCGTTAAAACCGGCGAACGGCGGTGCACGGCGCACACCGCTATCCCCATTAGCAGGGCCGCAAAACATGTGGCGGTTACAATGGCTTTTAAAGAAAGAGAGGCGGGGCGGTCCGCATATCCGGCGGCGATTGGCTGAACAAAAGCGGCAGCAATTCCGGATGCGGCCATGATTAAGCCGATCTGCGCGTTTGTCAGGCCGCAGTCCAGCAGGTAGACACTGGAAAACGCCAGCACGCTGGCGAAGTTTATCCAGTAGAAGCCTTGAATAAGAGAATAACTGCCGGTTAAAGAGCAGTTGATGGTCTGAGATTTCATTGGGTGGGTTTCCTTTCCCATGGCTTGCGCTGAGGTTTCTGCGAGAGCTCTTTACATAACATAGTCAAGCGGATTTGAGCCTGTTCCGCACCTTGGGGACTCACCATTTCCAACCGCAGCTGGATTGCGGGAAGCTCCTTCAGAAACTCTTCCGCTGGTCTTGGACTTCCGATTTTGTCCAGTGTATCACATCTGGGTCCGCAAGTCGAGAGAAATTTGCCTGTAAATGGGCTGCCGGGACTCCTCGTTTCCCTCGTCCCCGCCGAGCGGCCTGTAACACATTTTCCACGCTGCTGCACCTCCTTGAGCACAATTCTTGTGTGATATCCTTTTTCAGGGTGTGAAAAAAGTTCTTGACATCCGTCTCGCCCTCCCGGTCACCGTTCAGCCCCTCTTTTTTCTTGACAGCAGCGCTGACCGATGATATCATAAAATAAATAAAAGGGGTGGATATGAACTGGCGGAGGGCTTCAATGCTGTTGAGCGGGCCTGGAGGATTTTGGAATATCTCCGGAAGTATACCGACGAGGAGCATCAGGTTTCTCAAGAAGAGCTGAAGGAGACTTTGGAGCCGTACTTCAAAAAAAACAACGACACGATCAAGAGTGATGTGTTCAGAATAGCCCAGGCCATGAATTCCAACAAAGATGAACGATTACTGCCCTTAAAAGACCGGAAAATCATATACAAAGCATTTTGCGACAGATACGACGAATCCAGGCAGATAAATGAAGCGTCCGAAGACGGAGAACCTGAAAGTAAGGATCCCAAAATCCGGAAGGAGCTCGANAAGAAGCTGAAGAGAGAAGCTCGGCGGGAGCGCGCGCTTCCGGTCTATAAGCTCTATTACCGGCACACTTTTTCCTATAACGAACCACGGATTGCTATAAGAAGGGACCCAAGAACGTCTGTACCGTTCGGGAGTCCGCGCCGGTAAATCAAGAGCGGCTGCGGGAAAATCTCCTGAAGATCCAGAGGGCCATCGACGACGGAGTCCAAATCCCCTTCTCCTTTATCGGCTGCGACCGCCATAACGCCCTCAAGCCGGTCCGGCCCGGGAAGAAGGACACGGTCAGCCCCTACTACATCGTCGCCAATAAAGGGCGGTACTATCTGCTAGACTGCGGCCGGGGGCGGAGCCGCATGGCCATCTGGCGCATCGACCTGATGCGGGAGGTGGAGGTTTCCCGCGGGGAAACGGATCTCAAGCCCCTGAGAGTCAAGAACAAGCTGGATGTAAAAAATCTTCCCCAAAGCTGGGACGACAACTCCTCGTTCCAAAGCCTCGACATGGATTTCGACCCGCCCCTCCCCATCAAGCTGCGGGTCTATCATGGGGAGCACTCGGGGACGGACTATACATTTCTGCACGACTCGTTTGGAGGCACCTTCCGTTATGAGCGGACAGAGACGGAGACGCCCTATGGGGACATTGTGCGCGTGGCGAGCGGCTCTTTCTCCATGGTGAACTGGGTCCTCCAGTATGCCGGCCGGGTGGAGGTCCTGGAGCCCAAGGAGGTCCGGGAGAAGGTCAAGGAGAAGCTTCGGACGCTGAACCAGCGGTATGGGCCGGCCGAATAGGAAAGGGGTTTTACCATGAAAATCATGTCGTTGAATGTGAATCAGTTCCAAGTGCTGCGGCTGTCTGAGGGGTACTGGGCAAAAGATATTATTGCGCTGGTAAAGAGATTTCTTGGCATGGATCCAGATAATATCGTATTTCTCTATGAGATACCAAGCAAATTCTGCAAAGACGATTCCGAGCTTTCTAAAATGTTGGCTCCATATANAGTTGAAGTCGCTGAAAATGCAATAACGCCAGAAGGCAACAATGGGCCCTCACGATTCCGCACAATTGCCGTAACTGTTGGAGGTGGGAAATGGAAGCGTGAGGACAGCGAGAACAGTAAGGACGGTTTTATTGCGTTTTCAAAAAAGGAAAAAGTCCTTTGTCTAAACAGATTTGTAGAAATGACTTTTAAAGACGGCGGCGAATCCAAGCTACGGTTATTAGGTCTCCATGCACCGCTTGAACGGCATAATGGCGATGAAGAGGTCCTTAATGCCTTCTCAACATTAAAAAAGTATGNCATTAAACGTAAAGATGAACTATTTATGATTCTTGGGGACTTGAATGTTGATGAAAGAAAGGAAACTGATTACTTAGAGCAAATAAGGGAGCTGGAAAGNCATGNNTATTCTGACAAAGTAACCAAAAATCAAATCACATTTTTCGGCAGAGACGGTACAACACCCGACCACGTCCTTGTTTCTCGCGCATTACAGCGCAAAGCCAACGTTACTGCGTATGTAATACCCAAAGAAATCCTGGAGCTTTCCGATCACGCCGTAATCATTGTGGACGTGCAGATATGATCCCCCCAAATTTTAGAAAATTTTATCAGGACACACGCCCAAACGAAATTTTTCGTTTGGGCGTGTATTATATTCAGGGCAGAAAACGCGGCGAGGAAGCAACAGCTAAGGAACCAAGGAAAGGAGGACGTCATAATCATCCTGGGAGATGCGGGCATCAACTACTACCTGAACCAGTCCGACTATGCGCTGAAGAAGGAGTTTCCCTCCCTCCTCTTTGCCAAGGACGGGGAGATCTACGACCTGGACGGGTGCCGCCCGTGGCCATCGGCGGGACCTACAGCGTGGATAAGCTCTATCACCTGCGTGGTGGCGCGTCCCGGCAGCAATACCGCGCTGAAACCGAATCCTATGAAGCCGAGTTCTATATCAAAAAAAGTGAGCGCCGGCGGGACTATACCGGGGAGGCGCTACGGCGGTATGCGGGGAGGTCTTTTCCGGCAGGCTTCGGCTTCCCCTCAAGGAGCCCCGGGCCACGGACCGGAAGGATAACCTCCCGGCAATAGCCCTGCTGAAAAAATGCGGGTTTACCATACCTGCCGGGGCCAACTGGCATTTTCATGGCTTCACCGTCAGCCCCCTGCGGGGCGACTGCCGCGTCAAAATCGAGGGAATGGGGCCCCGCATCGCGCCGCCGCTGGAGCGGAGGGAGGCGTTCATCCGCCCGCACGCAAAGGCGGACCTTGACACCGAGCCCGGAAAACCGCGCTGGAGCTGGTATGACTGAAGGACGGAAAGGGAGGGGCTATGAGAAAAGAACTGCAGGAGGCCTTGACCTGGGAGTTTCCGTTTATCCGCTGGGAAGAAGACGGCGACGTGCGGGAGCGCTACGATGGCGAAGGCCTGGACATGGGGAACGGCTGGTTTCAGTTGGTCCATGACATGTGCGCGGAGATCACCGCAGCCTATGAGGCCGAGGGCAGACCGGTGGATATCGTGGTGGAATAGGCAAAATATGGAACCTTGGATTTTTACTGCCGCCACAAGGGGCAGGGGGAGTTCATCCGGGCAAACGGCAGCGGCTCCGGTGCCTCCGAGATACAGGAAAAAATAGCGACCATGGTAAACAAGTACGAGGAGAGGAGCGTATATGAACCTTTCGGTTTTGAAGTGGAACCTCCATCAACAGGGCGGCAAGGGCCACGTGCCACCGTTTGTAAGCGAGGAGATCCACAGCTTTGACATGGCGTGCCTGACGGAGTTCTGCACGGGGGCCAGGGGCGGCGGGCGTTTATCGCGGACCTGGAACGGCGGGGATACACCTGCGGCGGGTCCGACAACCCGGACTGGAGCATGGATGTCATGGGAAAGCTGTTGAAGGACCATGGATTCCGCCTCTATACGCCGGAGGGGAGCAGCATGTTTGAGGAGCGCTCAGATTACGCGGAATTCCCCTATGCCCATTTTGCCGCCAGGGGCGAAGATCTCCCGGCTCCTCTATGACAGGGATTTTATNGGGNGNGATCCCCTGGCGTACTTCCTGGACCGGGACNTTCGCCAGCTGTGGTATCCTGGAGCAAACGCGCGGGAGCTGGCCGCGGTCGCTCCGCCCTTCCCGGACCACGCTATTTTGAAAGGCACGCTGGAATTTTAAGAGAACGNAAGGGTGCTTTCCGGCATATGTGCTTTCAGCCCCTATGGACGGTACGATAAATATCGGGCCTTGCCGGAAGAGAGCTAATTCAAATCCACAGATAGTCTCATTGCGGACACCTTGTGGATGCGGCTTGTCTCTGGAAATCAAGAACGGTCTGCCTTGGTGAAGCGCGAAATAGAAACGCTGAACCGCGTTCTGAACGAACCGGAAAGTCTGATGCTATTGGAGGGAGAACTATGAGAGACGGGGATATCCGCTTTGGAGAGATTCGAGAATACTGCTCCTGCATCGACCGGGTCTCTATCTGCATGAAGGAAATCCTCTGCTATGAAAACTTCAAGTATATCCGCCAGGTGCCCGATACCTATGACGAGTTGTACTTATATAGCTTTGGGATCATCCTCGGCGAATTTCCGAGCGAGAACGGGCTCCGGCCGCTGGAGTGGCTGGGCTGCCTGGAGTTCATGCTCTCGAAAACTTCCTGAGAAGACACATAGCAAAAGGGAAGATGGGGAAGCGCTTCAAAAAAACGCCTATCTTTAAGGAAACGCTGATTTAATTCCCCGAAATAATGGAAGATGTGATAAAATAAGGGAAAGGGGGCGCGGGGTATGAAA
>NZ_CAJMXG010000013.1:0-29485 GCF_905219725.1 Oscillibacter sp. CU971 | reverse complement strand
ATGATGGTCTGGGGCGTGCTGTTGAGGACATAGCCACTCGGCACCTTGGTCTCGGTGACCACCACGGTGCTGCCGGGAACAAGGCCGGTGACTGTCACGGTCCCATCCTTGCCCGTGGTGTAGCGGCCCAGCACAGTGCCGCTGCCGTCCCGCACAGTGAACTCAGTGCCGGGAACAGGCTTGCCGGTGACGGAATCCAGCTTGGTCAGGGTCAAGCTGCACAGGGGTTCGTTCAGGAAGGTGAGGGTCTGGGTGTCCAGGGGGTTGACGGTGACCGTCTGGGTTTGGGTACTCTGGTCGATGACATAGCCGGGGGCGGGCTTGGTCTCCTTGACTACCACGGTCCCGGTGATACCGTTGATTCGGATTTCGCCCTTATCATCGGTGGTGTAGAGGCCATTGGAGGACAGGTGGCCGTTGTCGTTATCAACGTACCCGCCGTTGGCGTAGGTGAGCTGGAACTGCGCGCCGGAAATCAGAGCGCCGCTCACACTGTCTTTCTTCTGGATGACCAGGGTTCCGGCCCGCTTGTTCCAGAAGGTCAACTGCTGCACTTCGCCGCCCTTGATGAGAATGTCCTGCGGGGTCCCATCCAGCACGAAGCCCTCCACGGTCTTGATCTCCCGCACCTTCACGGTGGTACCGGGTTCGATGCCCTCCAGCACGATCTCGCCGGACTTGTCTGTGTAATACACGCCGTCATCGGGGCCGACAGCGCCGCCGTTGCCGTCCACAACCTTAAAGGCCACGCCGGACAGCGGCTCGTTCTCAGTGCCCTCGATGAATTTACGGATAATCAGCGTAGTGCCGGGTTCATTGTCAAAGATCAGGGTGTGGGCCACGCNGGTGCGNACCACGATATTTTTGGGNGTCTCGTCCAGAATGTNCCCGTTGGGGGCCTTTTTCTCGGAGACGACCACAGTGGAATTGGGAGTCAGCCCGGTGATGGTGACGGTACCGTCTGTGCCGGTGGTGTAGAGGCCGTTATTGGGGCCGATCACATGGCCGGAGCTGTCACGCACCATAAACTCAGCGCCCCGCAGGGGCTTCTTGGTCACCGCGTCCCGCTTCAGGATGGTCAGGGTGCAGAGGGGATCATCGTAAAACCGGATGGTCTGGGTGTCCCCGGCATTGACCACCACAGTCTGGGGCGTGGGGTCCTTGCGGTAATTATCCGGCGCCTTTTCCTCGGACACCACATAGGTTCCGGGGAGCAGCTTGGACAGCACGATCTGCCCGTTGACATCGGTGGTGTAGAGGCCGTTGCTGGAGGTCATGCCCTCGTTGTCCGGGGTCAGCTCCCCGTTGGCGGTCATCACCTTGAACTGCGCCCCAGCCAGGGGCTGANGGGTCACGCTGTCATACTTCTCAATAATCAGGCCGCCCTTGCGGGTGTTCTTGATCACCACAGTCTGGGTGTCTCCGCCCTGCCCGATGACCACGTTGGTGGAGGGCGTGTCGATGACGTACCCGCCGTCCGGGGCCTTGATTTCGTTGATCACATAGGCGCCGGGAGCCAGATTGGTGATCTTGATCTCGCCCTGGGCGTCCGTCACAAAAATGCCGTTCTGGGTCAGGGTAGACGAGCCAATGACACCATCCAGGCCCACTTCACACCCTGCGGCAGTGGTAATTCTGAACTCAGCGCCGGGAAGCACCTCATTGGTCTGGCTGTCCCGTTTTTGGATGATCAGGCTGCCTTTCGGCTGATTTTTAAAGGTGAGAGACACCGTTTTGCCCGCCTGGATCTGGATGGTCTGGCTCTGGGTATCAATCAGGAAACCAGCGGGGGCGCGTACCTCGGTGACTACCACGCTCTTTCCCGGCTTCAGGCCGGGGATGCGAATCTCGCCGTTCTCATCGGAGCGGTAGATGCCGTTGGAGTCCCCAATCAGGGTCCCGTCTGCGTACATAACCTTGAACTCGGCGTTCTGGAGGGTCACGCTGGGGTTGGTGGCGCAGACCTTCCGAATGAGCAGGATGCCGTCCGGGGCGTTGTCGAAGGAGACGGTGACCACGTTCTGCTCACCCTTGTCGGAAATATAGACCGTTTCAGAGACATTGATGATGGAGTAGCCGTCCGCCGGGTCGATTTCCTCCACGATGTAGGTGCCGGCAGTCAACCCGGTCCAGATGGCGGTTCCGTTTTTCCCGGTCACCTTCGTACCGATGACCGTGCCGCCAGTGCCGGAAGTGCCGCCCAAAAAGCGGAGCTGGAAGGTACAGCCGGGGAGGGCCTCATGGGTCACGCTGTCGTACTTTTCCACCACAATGGCATTTAACGGCTCGTTGAAAAAAGTGAGCGTCTTGCTCTCGCCGCCGTGAAGGATGACCTTCTGGGTGAGAGGCTCTTTCATCTGGAAGCCGGGAGCAGGCTCCACCTCGGTGACGGTGTATTCTCCGGGGTACAGCTTCTTGCCTTTCTCATGGAGCTTGATCTGGCCGCTGGCATCCGTGACGAAGATACCGAAGTCCATGGAGGCGGGAGCGCCCGCGGCTTCACCGTTGGACGTATAAGTCACACGGAACTTGGCCCCCTCAATGGGAGCGCCGGCCACGCTGTCCTCCTTGAAGATGGTCAGCTCCGGGGTCTTGTGGTTGCGGAACACCACCGTTTTCTCATCGCCGGGATTCAGGGAAATGGTCTGCACCCGGTCTGCGTCCTTGTCCGGCAGGTAGTAGGGGGCGGGGACGGACTTCTCCGTGATACGGTAGGTTCCGGGGTCAACACGCAGAGCCACTGTGCCGTCCGCGCCGGTGGTCCAGTCATCCTTGTAATCGCTGTCGATCCCCTCCACGGTGAGGACGGTGCCGGGGACAGGCACTCCGGTATCGGTGTCAATCTTGGAGAGGGTCAGCAGGGGCTTCTTGCTGTTTTTGAAGATCAGGGTCTTATCATCGCCGCCGTTCAGGCTGATGGTCTGCGTCCGGTCAGCCTCATCCTCCGGCAGACAGTAGGGTTCAGGGACGGACTTCTCCGTCACCCGGTAGCTGCCGGGGGCAACGCGCAGAGTGGCGAAGCCGTCCGCCTCGGTGGTCACATCCTGGCGGTAGTCGCTGTCGATGCCCTCCACGGTGANCACAGTACCGGGAATGGGGGTGTTGGACCCCTGCTCTACCTTGGAAATTTTCAAAACAGGCTGCTTCAGGTTGTCAAAGACCAGCTCCTTGCTGTCTCCNNCCCCCAGCNAGATCGTCTGGGTGGGTTCGTCTCCCACCACATAGGGATCAGGGACGGACTTTTCCNTCACCTCATAGCTGTCCACAGGAATATTGGAGAGGACCGCCCTGCCGTCCGGCCCGGTGGTCACATCGTTGTGGTAGCCGTAATGGATGCCGCGGATTTCAAAATGGGTGTTGNGGATCACATCCCCGGTCTGCGCGTCCCGCTTGAGAATAGTGAGGCTGGNCAGCCGCTTGTNGGAGGCCGTCACAGNCACCGTTCCGCCGCCGTTGACAGTTGCCTGATCCACATGGGCGATCACCGGCTCGGTAAGGGTGGCCCNGGGAGCCGGTACGGANACCTCCACGNAAGCGTACATCCCCTCGGTCACATCGGTGACGGTGATGGAGCCGTCTGCCTTGGTCTCCTCTGTGCCGATGATCTGACCGTCACGCACAATGTTAAAAACAGCACCGGGGAGGGGATTGCCGCTGTCGTCCAGCTTGATGAGCCTGACCTTTACCTTGGCGTCATTCTCAAANACCAGGGCCACATCGGTCNTGCCGTCCCAGACGAAGGTCTGCTTGGTTTTATTAATGTCCGGGCTTTTGGTGTAGCCCTCCGGGGGCGTGACTTCCTCCGCCACAAAGCTGCCGATGGGCATGGTATCCCAGGGCACGTCCGTCAAATAGCCGCCCGCGCCGGTAATATAGGTTCCGGTGAAGTCGTTGTCCACGCCGGTGATTTTANTGACCGCTCCGGCAAGGCCCTTGGTGGGATNGTCCGCATCTACTTTGCGGATGCTGCCCTCACCGGTGATCTCAGGAGTATCGCTAAACGTAACCGTTACAATTTTGTTGGCTCCATTGGGCAGAACGACATACTGGGGACCCGCGTTGTTGATCTCATAACCCTCCGGGGCTTCCAATTCCGTCACGGCGTAGGTGCCCGCTTCCAGCTTGGATACGGTAACAGTGCCGTCGCTGCNTGTCACCACNTNCTTGGAGTAGGCACCATTTTCNGAGGCTACCTTGAACCGCGCCCCCGACAGGCCCTTGTTGGGATTCGTGCTGTCTACCTTTTTGATGATCAGGTCATACAGCTCACGGGTCACGGTCAGTTCACCGANCNTGATGGCCTGCANATCATTTGCCGGATGGTAGCTGGAGCCGGGACCGGCATATGCGTATTCATAAACGGCGCAGTCGCCCCATACGCCCTGCGCGCCCAGGTCGAGGATATACTGCGCCCGGTCCCGGAACGATCTGCCGTCCATAGTCTCGTCAATACTGGAATAATTGGTGTGTTCCAGATTGTTGTAGACGCACAGCAGTTCCTCAGCGCAGGCAACCACGGGGTCGGACAGCAGACCGGCCTTGTAGCGCCAGACGATGGCCTGGGTCCAGGAGTTCATCGTCCATGCGTAGTTGCTGTCCCACACATCATCTACACCCAAAGCCTTGGCTTGATCAGTAAAGACGCCGGTGGAGTGGGCGTAGAAGTACGCCATCATGGTTTTGACGGTGGGGTCGTTGACCGGCTTGGGACTCCCCCAGGTGTGGCCCTCCAGTGACCAGCCCATGCCCTTGCCCTTCTCGGCACAGAAGCCCATGGTGCTCTTTCCGTTGAGTCCAAAGTGCATCTGGTGCAGGTGGCAGGTACCCAGAGCTGGGGACTCATACTTGACCCCATTGTGGGTGCAGTCGTCCATCTTGATGGTGTCCGGCGTGGCGGCGAGGGCTGTGCCGGGGAGCAGGCCCAGCACGCAGACCAGGGCCAGCAGAGCCGCGATCAGGCGGGTTCGGGGAAAATGGAACTTTTTCATAGCTTGTCAGCCTCCTTTTTGACAGAAAACGGCCCTCCAGCTTGCGCTGGAAGGCCGTTTTGGTTTTATTTTCGCTTACGCATAAAAATTGACGCTGTTTGGGATTCCGACGAACATGTAGCAGTAGGTGATGCCGTCGTACTGGGTCACACCCACGCCGATGCAGTCGCATCTTGAGTCGATCATGGTCTCGAAGTGACCGGGAGAGTTGATCCAGTTGTCCAGGGCGTGTTGGGCGGCATCCTCTGTGCCGGTGAACACGGTGAGGTTGTCACCGAAACCGTAGGGGTAGCCGGCGTCAGCGGCGGCTTGGCCCTCCTCTGCGGCGTGATGCCAGGTGTAGCGCCGGTCGGAGCAGGCTTGGGCGGCGGTCATCAGGGCCTCGTTGACCGGCAGCTCCGACACGCCGTTGGCCTTGCGGGTCTGGTTGATCAGCCGGATCATCTCCTGCCGGATCTCCAGGTTGTCCGTCAGGCTGGCGCTGCCCATGCTGGCGGGAGCTTCCGGCGCGGCGGGGGCGGCGGAGCCGACCGTCAGCGTCATGCTCCCGCATTCCCCGGCGCTGTTGGATGCGGTGATCTCCGCGGTCCCCGCCCCCTTTGCGACAGCCACCCAGAAGGTCAGCACCTGCTCCACCGCTACCGTGTCCGGGTCGCTGGAGGTGACGGTGTAGTCGATCTCGCTGGGGCCGATGATCAGGCCGCTTCGCTCCCCTACCTCCAGGGTATTGCCCTTGTAGCTGCTCACCCGGATGGGTTCGTTGGGCGCTTCCGCTGCCGCGGCGAGGACGGTGAGCCCAATGGTGAGGGTGGCTGCCGTCAATGCGGCGGCAATGCGCTTTTTCATGCTGGTCATACTTTTTTCCTCCTGNNTTCCGTATTTTTTGGTGCTTTTGCAAGCAATACAATATCGGAACAGAGGTCAAAAGTCGAGAAGAAAATGCAATCTAAAATGGAGAAACGAGCGGNCGAAANCGAAGCATNTTAGNTAATTTCCNCGCCCTGNACGCANCACCGCTGATCCCGCTGGTCACGGACGCAGGTGTAAAGGGTGATCATGTTGGTGGTGGAGGCGGCGAGGGCGCTGCGGTCTGTCTCGCTCACCTTGGAAACGGAGGTCACCTCATAGGTGCGGGTCCCAAGCTGTGTGGTCAGGGAGATGGTATCGCCCACCTCCAGCGTATGGATCTCCCCGAAGTGGTTGTTCACGCCCCGATTGTGGGCCGCCAGCGCCACATTTCCATCCCAGATGGAGGTGTCCTCAAAATGACCCGCGCCCTTCTTCAGCGCGGCGCTGTCCGTACCCTGGTAGATCTTGACGCTCAGACCAATGGCGGGGATCTTCAGCGTGCCCAAGTGTCCTCCGGAGTAATAGAGATCGTCCGTTACCGCCGTGTNGTCGCCGGAGGCACTGCCGGGGTTGGTCACTGTCACCGAGGACGAGCCGGGGACATAGACGGAGCCGCTGCCGGAATCCGTTCCCATACTGCCGCCCATGGCGGGAGGCTGGATGACACCGGCGCTGCCGTTGATAATGGCTCCGGAGGTGGGCTGATAGCCGGGAGCCAGATTGGGAGTGAGGGGCGTGCCGGTGTGCAGGGTGTCGGCGCTGTAGCTGCCGAAGGCGGGCGGGGCGAGAGCGGCGTTCTTACTCACGTCCTCGTTTTTCATGGCCCCGCCGCCAGGGGTATGCACCACCTCGATGGACGTGGCCTTGCCGTACTCCGGGTCGCCAGTGCCGTCAATCGTGTACTCCAGAGGTTCCGCGGCATAGGCGGTCGCCATCGTGGAGGCCATCATGCACAGAGCCAGGAGGAGCATGGTCAGTTTCTTCTTCATCACATTCACCAGTCCTTTCTGATTACGGGTTTGGAATTATGCATCCTCATCGCCGCCCTCGGCCAGCTCACTGCGCCGTTTGAGGAACAGGGCGATCCCGATGCCGCCGCCAGCCGCGGCGATGAGGCCCAGAGGCGCCAGCAGGAGCGGCCAGTTGAAGCTGGCGGCGGGGGCCGGATCGGTTGCCTCCAGACCGTCGCCCACAGGCTCCACAGGCTGGAGGGGCGTCCCCTCGAAAATTGCCACATACCGGGTCNTNTTCAGGGCGANCCAGCTGACTGTCCCAGTGTAGTCGGCAGTGACGGTATAGCCTTTGANATAGCTGCTGGTGGCGCTGCCGGTGTAGGTGGCCACGGCGGTGTAGCGGTCGCCCAGGGCGTAGCCGTCCAGACTTCCCGTGTTGTCCGTCTGCCAGCTGACGTCCTGGAGGGTCAGAGTGCGCCCTCCGTCCTGGATGGTCTTGGGGATGTACTGGGTGTCCTGTCCCGCCAGATTGGGATAGGTCCGGGTGGCGGAGACCTGCTTGGTGGAGCTGCCGTAGCCGGCCACCTCCACCTGCACCGTATCCAGCCGCAGGGTCAGCGTCCCGGCAAGGCCGTCGTCGGTGATGAACGCCTTCTCCTGGGGCAGCAGAGCCAGCACAGAGGCCATATCCTTGTTTTTACTGTCCAGCGTCACCGTCTCGGTGTGCTGGCGGCTCTCATGCTCCGGAAGTTCCTGCTTGAGTAGATCCACCAGGGTGTAGTGGTATCCGTCCTGCTCGAAGTCCGAGCGGGGGATGCCGGTGGGATCGTCCTCCGGGGACAGATCGTAGAACTTGCGGATCTCAGTTCCGTCCTCACTTTGGGTGACGGAGCTGGGGTAGCAGACCTGGGCGGGGTCGGCCCACTCCGCCGCGTAAGCGGCGGGAGCGAGGGCCATAGTCAGCGCCAATGCCAGAGCGCAGACTGCGGTCAGTCTCTTCANCGTCGNTTCCTCCTCTACATTTTCATTTCCGGGTCGGGCGGAGCATCCTGGCTCTGGCCCTTCTGCTGGCGCTGGGGGATCTGAGCCAGAGTCTGCTGATAGGCGTCCAGCACTGCCTGATGGAACTGCTGGTGGAACTCCTTCGTACAGGGAAAGCAGATGTCCTTATAGCCGTCCCTGCCCTTGTAGCTGGGCAGGGAGACGAAGGGGCCGTTGCTGCCCTCCACCACCTTGATGCCCCGGATAGCGAAGCACCCGTTCAGGTTGACGGAGGCGTCCGCCAGGACGGGACCGCTGGCGTGGAGGGAGTGGATTTTCACATCCACCTGCATGGGGAGGGTCTCCCGCTGAGATGTGAGGGTCGGGTCAGGGGCCTGTTTCATTGTCGGTTCCTCCTAAAAAATTTTTGGTAAAATGGAATTACTCCATGGTCATGCCGCTCATGGCGGGCCCGGTGTCCTGTTCCTGCTGGGGAGTGCGAAGCTCCTCCAGCTTCTCCCGCGCCCAGTCCGGCAGATACTTCTCATCCAGAACGCCAGCGAAGTCGGAGCGGTTCCAGCGGGTCTTTTCGCCGTCGCCCAGGCAGGTGGCGTAGACCGCCTGACCTCTGGCGTGGGGAGAACAGCCAAAGCCGCCTTCCGCCAGCCAGAGCATATTGCGGGGGTCCCAGCAGCTCTCCCGGAGCGTATCGGGACGCATCACCAGCACCTTGCCCTTGTAGTCCTGCTCCAGCGGGTTACCGGCGCAGTGCTCCAGGCCGAACAGTCCCAGCGCCTGGTATGCGTCCCTGGCCTGTCCGATGAACGACTCCAGCAGTGCCGCGGCGGTATCCACCGCATAGTAGCGGTTATACTTGCCGTCCGGGGGAACGAAGGTTTTCCTGCCCCACTGGTAGGTCTCATCGCTGACCAGATACTTGCAGGCCGACTCGCGGAACTCCTGCAGGGAGTTGGCGAGGACAAAGTTCACCCGCTTGAAGCCGAACTGTTCCANCACAGACTGGGCGCAACCCTCGGTCAGCAACTCGTCCGCCTCATTGAAATAATCCCGGACCGCCTGCTCAATGGCTCTGGCGCAGTCCACATTCACCCGAAAGCTGTCCTCGTGCATCTGCGTCTGCCTCAGACGGCGGGCGTCGGCGCGGGAGTAGGGGTACAGATAGGGAAAATCAGCCGCCATAGACGGTATCCTCCGCGATCAGATGCTCCTCCAGCCTGCCCAGGCAGGCGCCCACCACCATGAAGGTCTCCAGCAGATCCGCCGGAAGGTCCCGCAGGTCATAGCGGTGTTCCGCCGCCAGAACCGTGATGGTGTGGGCCTCCTCGTCCACCTCGGCGCACAGCTTGGCCCCATCGGGGATGCCGGCAGCCTCCCGCAGATACTCGTTCACCTGAACGGCTTCCTCCTCGAAGTCATTGTAGGGGCAGCTGTCCTTATCACAGTCCTCACAGGGGCCGCAGACCTCCGACAGGTGGTGGAGCAGCTGGGCCGACGTGCTCGTGAGCTGGTGGACAACGGCCAGCAGCTCCGGCGCGCTCATCCGCCCTTTCAGCACCAGCATGGCCCCATCCAGGGTGTGGTACTCCACCTTGTCGCCGGCGTTGAACCCGGCCAGCCGTGCGGCGGTCACTGGAAGCAGGAGGCCCTTGGGTGTGATCTCTTTGATGAATTTCATGTGATATTCCTCCGTTTTCTGATTAAATTTCCTGCCCGAAATCAAACAGGTTCAGCTGTGTGGCGGCACGCTGCCGCTCGGTCATGTCGTAGTTGGCGATGAACACCTCGGCAAACTGGCAGTTGGGGTCGTACCGCTGCTTGATGTTGTTCAGCCGGGTGACCGCCTCGATCTGGATGCCGGGGGCATCGTACAGCTCCCGGACAAAGGCGTCGTCGTTGTAGGAGAGCAGGAACTTCCCCTCAATGGACAGAAGGGCGTCCCGCAGGCGGATGTGGTCCTTCTCTGTGAATCCGTCCTCCCCGATGTTCTGGTAGNACCCCTCTGTGGCGTGGTAGGGGGGATCACAGTAAAAGAGGCTCACCGGGCGGTCGTACTGCCGGATGAGCTTCTCAAAGTCCTTGTTTTCCACCACCACATCCTTCAGACGCCGGTGGGCCTGCTCAATAAGGGGGAAGTTGGCCCGCATATCGTGGGGCTGGCTGCCGTAGCTGGTGAGGGCGGAGGCGTAGCTGTAGCGGATGATCTGATAGAACCNCGCCGCCCGCTGGACGTCGGTGGTGCGCTGGCGGCGCAGGGCCAGCCGCACCCGGTCAAAGTCCTNACGGGAATTNAGAACNTATTTCAGGGCGTTCATCNGCAGATCCGGCTTNTCCCGGANACAGCGGTACAGGTTGGCAAGAAGGCTGTTGAAGTCGTTGTAGACCTCAAAATCCCTGCCGGGGGGCTTGTGGAACAACACCCAGCCGCCGCCCCCGAAGACCTCAATGTAACGTTCATAGTACAGAGGGAACCTCTGCACCACCTCCTCCCGCAGCGCCTTTTTGCCGCCGACCCAGCTCATGAAGCTGTTCAAGGGCTGTCACCTCCCGGGATGCGGAGCTGGGCGGTGTCGAACTTCTCCAACGACTGGTTCAGGCCCCGGATGGCGGCGGCGATGCCGCTGATCCGGTGGGTCATGTGGGCAATGGTGGCGCGCACCTCCTGCTNCGCGGCGGCGTAAAAGTAGCCGCTGGAGCTGCTGGCGATGGGGATGCCCCTGCGCCGGAGCCGGTTGACCGCGTCCCGCAGTTCCTTGCCACGGACGGAGAAGGTCCGCTCCAGTTCCCGGCTGGTAGCGGCGCCGCCCTCGCCCAGATGGTACTGCCGCAGATATTCGNCCAGCTGTGTATCCTCCATGATTCCTCCTTTCCGGGGCCGTTTTTCCGAAAAAGAGCACAAGCGGGAACCCCACGGGAGCCCAGCGAAGCAGGTCCCGTGGGGAGAGGAGAAGCAGCGGAATGAGCGAGCTTTCGGGCCTCGCCCGGAAGCGAGGGATATGGAGCTTGCGACGACGAAGGAGCCGCTTGTCCCTTTCGGTAAAACGGCCCCTTGATGCTGATATTGTTATTGACTTGATTGTCTGGCATGGGCTGTGCCCATGGAACACCACTCCTTTCCGCTGGCGGTCCAGTCACTGCATGGTCATGCCCTGCNCAGGTGAGTACCTGGCTGGGCGTTTGTATGGTTTCCACTCTCCGGGTGTGGACAGGATCGGTCCACATCTCCTGGAAACCCGCCGCGATGGACTCACAGGCTCCAAGCCCACTGTCCAACGCCTCCTGATTGATTTCGGAGAACTGGCCTGCCAAGTCAATGATATAGTTCTCCAGCCCGATAATAATATTTTCTTTCCCGCCCTCACTCAGTTCCGGCACATCGACTCCGTTTTGGGCGGCGGACACCGCATCATCAAAGAGGGCGCCATAGTGTTCTTCCCGCACCACTGGATCATCGTCCTCTTCGAAGGGGTCAGGCCAAAACGCCGCAAGACCGCAGATAAAATCCCGCAGGGCAGGGAGTTGTTCACCGCTGCCATGAGCGGCGAGACAGGCCCCATGTCCGATGAGTCCGTGCAGACAAAGCCGTATCTCCTTGAACCGCGCGTGATAGAACTCATCTGAAAAGTTCCAGCCCTTGAGTTTTTTCGGAGGGATATTTCCGGCAATACAGGCCAGCGCGGGACAGGACTGGAGTTTTCTTGAGAGTGGCGATCCGGGGTTTCGCATGTGCCCCATGATAAAATGCCGCACACGGGGCTTTCCAGGCTCGATCAGTAACAATTTACCTCTTCCTTTCACTGCATGGTCATGCCCTGCTCAGGCCGGGACATGGCCCCGTTTCGGCGGACATACAGTCCAGTATTTCTGGAGCTGTAGATGCTCTCAAACTCGTGGGTCAGGGCGGCGTAGGCGGTGAAGTCGACGCAGCGGTCGATCACCTTTTTGTCCAGGCCCTTCTCCAGCAGTTCTTTCTCTGCCTTCTCCCGGAAGCTGCCGATCTCTACGAACTCATAGCTGTCCAGGCGGCCGGCGATCTCCACCGCCTCCTCCAGACTGGCACAGTCCTCCGATTCCATCGCCGCCTGGAGCTGCCGGNGGCCGCATTNGCCGCGCCCGGNCAGAGCCTCCGCANTGGCGGCTCTGGCTGCGGCAGCATCCTCCGGGGCGGCCTGGCTGGACATCTTCTCCAGCATGGGGACGGCTTTCAGCACATCCTGCTGGGCCGGGGCAGTAAAATCACGGACAAATTCCTTGCCGTTGCGCGNCAGATAGCCGGTTNNACTGCCGGTCTCCATGTATCCGGACCTCTCCAGCAGATCTTCCGCATAGGCGTCCAGATCAATATTGCCGGACTGGATCAGTTCTTCCGGCACGCCACAGGAGCGGAGGTTGTTTGCAGCAAACTCCTTTATGCCGCTGCTTGGTACCCACTCATAGCAACGGAGGTTTTGTGAGATGTCCAGGGCAAATTTCAGGGTACGGCAGTCTTCATACTCCAAAGCGGCGGCAAACTTGTCCAGCCAGTGCGCTTTGCCCTGACCCTGCTCAGCCAGAACATAGCCGAGATTATCCCCATCCCGAACCAGATCGGTAATGCTGGAATACTGCTTCGTAAGGTCTCCGGCCTCGGGGAGAATACACCGGGCTTCCAGCAGAGTGCAGTCCTCCAGAGACTTGACCCGCAGCTCGTCCAGCGCCAGCACGACCTCGTCTGCGTCCTCCGCCATTTTGCCGTCATATCCCGGCAGACGGAGCCACACGCCCTCGGGGACCGCAGGGGAGGCCAGCTTCAGCTTGACGCTCCAATCGCTGTCCTCCGGCAAAAACGCGTTCTTTCCGGAGTAAGCTGGTTCTGCTGCCTTTTTCGGATATTCCACATAATAGCCTCCGATGAACAGTCCGGGGTGCTCATCCTCAAACTTCTGCCCGATGTGATCAAAATCCACATAGGGCAGGACGTCCTCCGGCAGGCTGGCCGCTCCTTTCTGGCTGTACTTGCCCAAATCCTCATAGCTCCCAGCCGGATGGAGCGTGCAGTCGGGCAGGCTCAAAATACTCTTGATGGCGTCAGCCGCCTTTTCGGGTGGATACCCCATCGAGACGGCGGCGAGGGCGTAGCTCTCCCGGACGCTTAACGTCTCCAGCCGCTCCTTCAACCACTCCTGTTCCTGGGGCGTACCGGGCAGTTCCANGAATTCTTTGAANTAATTCATCATCACTTCATCTCCATTCCGCCCTGTTGGGGGCTTTCTTCCATACCCTGGACAGGCTGTCCGTCCGAACGCTCGATCAGGCCATAGGGAGTCAGAACGCCGCCGCACTTTTCGATCAGCGCCTGTCCGTACTGGTATAGATTCAGGTGTGGGGCGAGTGTCGCCGCGTCCGGCTCACAGAGGATAAGAGAAAGCTCCCCCTTAGCCACTTCGATGGGGGAGCTGTACTGGGGGGAGAAGACATAGTTGTCCAGCGAGTCCATGAGCGCCCCGGCGCTCAGGNTGTCCTTGCAATCNGTGGCTTCCAGCAGGGCCTTGTAAGCGGTCAGTGCTTTCGGCTCCAGCCCTGCCAGTCTGCGGGCCAGCAGGTCCACAGTTTCCATTCCACTGGTCAGACCGATGAGTGACGGCGCGGTGCAGTCCACACAGCGCACCGGCTCCGTCCCCATGGGAGCGTTGGCCGGGTATGGGAACTCCACCCGGTTTCCGTCATATGTCTCAGCCAGGATGGTGTACGCGGGCTTTTTCGGCGTAAGCTCCAGGGTTTTGTAAACCTGACGCGGTTCGCTGTGCCGCTCCACANAGCCGAAGCCGGTAAATGTACTGCCCTCCGCCTCCCGATGATTCTTCCCAATCTGCGCGTAGTCCAGCAGCTCAAGCGTGGCGTCCGGAATGGCGTCTGTTTCCGGGATAAACCCGTTCTCCACAAGGAACCTGCCCAGTTCCTCATCGGTCACGGCATCCTCCAACACATGGCAGCATTCCCCGCTGTAGGCGTAGTCGATCAGGCTGCCAATGGGGATCGTTTCCACGCCTTTCTGAATATCCATGCAGACCAGCCCCTCGAAGACGGCCATACCTCGCGTGTCCAGCTCTGCCAGCCGCTTGGCCAGGGCATTGAGCGGGAAGATGTCTGTCTCCTGAATGCGCTCGTTCAAGTATTCGTATTCCTCGACAGCATGGAACTCCAGATATGGGTGCTTTCCGTCCTCCAGCCGGAGCTGTTCCATCGCGTCGAGAAGTTCGTAATCCGTGGCTGGCAGATCCAGCTCCACTTCCTGACAGGCTCCGTTGGGGCTGCTGAATGTGCGGATATGGAATACCTTATCCAAGAGTCATCCCTCCCATCGGCGCTCCAGCCTCCATATCAGTGGGGGACTGGAGGGTCTGCTCATAGGTCCTNGGATNAGCGGCAGGGCAGTCCCAGCCATGCATAGACCCGGCCTCCATTGCCAGCCGCTGGGCGCCGGTGACGCCGAGACGCTGGTTGTTGTAGTCCGCCAGCTCCCGGTTCTGGGCGGGGACGCCGGTATCCCAGTCCGAGGGGTAATAGCCGCTCTCGCCCCGTTTGATACAGATGAGCGCCCCAGTGCTGGGCAGGACGGAAAAGCACAGTTCCGGCAGTCCCTCCGCCAACTTCTGTTCAGAAGCCGCTTTTTTCATCAGCGCCTGTTCCTGGATGTAGTGCCTGGGATCAGCAGCGGGGGANTCCCAGCCACGCAGGCAGCCTCCCAGCATGGCCCNCTCCTGAGCNTTGCTGATNCCGCGGCATTGATTGCGGTAGTCCGCTATGTGCCGGTTCAGACCGGGTTTCTCACTGCTGTTCTCCGACACCTGATAGCCGGCGCCTCTGGTAATGCAGATCAGGGAGTCATCCTCCGGCAGGACAGAGAAGCACATATCTGGGAGCCGCTCAGAGAAGTGGGGATCGAAGCGGTCCTGCTCCGGCATGATGCTCCAGTTCTTGCTCTGCCACAGGTGGACATACAGCNCACAGCCATCCCCGATGCCAATATCACGCTGCTCAAAGCCCTCGCCCCAGCCATCAGACATCTGCCCGCTCAGATAATCAGTCAAAGTGTCCAGTTCCACAGGGGTCAGCGCTTCTGCTGCCTTGCACTCCACTACCGCCCAGAGCCGGCCTTCCCGTTCCTCTGTAGTGAAGAGAGCAGAGCGGACCTTACGATCCACGGCATCATCTTTGCCGTACCAGTGCATAATGCCGCGCTCCGCTTCTTCCGGCATCCGTTCCCGGATCAGGGCGGCCAGGATGCTGTCCGCGTAGTGGCGAAGATCCCGCCCGTCCAAAGGAGTACCATCCTCATCCATTCCGCCGTATTCATCGGGTTCAAAGAGTTCCGCGGTCATGGGGGCGTACAGCTTCAGCGTCTGGAGGGGCGGGGGCAGGACAGAGAAGCTGTCCGCCCCCAGCACCAGGTTCAGGCTGCGGCCACTGTCCCAGTTCACCAGAAAGTGGCCGGCGTCGTCGATGCCCTTCAGCGTCCCCATGCTCCCCGGCTCCACCGGGTGGGGGTCGTCTTTCATCTCTCTGAGCTTGATCCGGCTGCCCACTGGAAACTGTTCCCGCAGAAAATCCAGCCATTCTTTTGGTATCCGGTCCATTTACATTCCCTCCATTTTTATATCAGTTTGCGGCCCGTTCCTCTGCGGGGGCCCGCTCTCACGCGCCTCCTGGATTCCCNGGAAGTCAGAGGAGAACATTGTATCGTGATGCTTCAAATGGAAGTCTACTGTGCCAGGCTCCAGGTATTTCTCACACAGGCGGGGAAGGTAGGCTTCAACTTCGCCCCATTCGTAGGGATAATCGACGCCCTCGCCATAGATGATATCCTTTCGCAGCTCCTCCTCCAGCGCTTCATACACGTCAGGGCCTGTGTTGTCATAGGCGTTCTGGCCGGTCATATCCTGCAGCACTCCATCTCCAACGTAGTTCAATTCCTCAAACTGACAGCCTCCATAGGCTTCCACATCTGCCAGAGAGTCCGGGTCCGCCAGTGCTGCCAGATAGACTTCCCTGCCCTGGGCGATGAGCCATCCCCTGAAGTAGGAGAAGTCATTGTAATCGCAGACGTTTTCACACATCAGCGAGGCGGCGGCCCACAGGCCGTATTGATAGGACAGCTTCTGGTATCCATACAGAATGTCGTGGAAATCCTGGGCCTGCTGCGGACCGCGGGCTTCGAGCTGCTCGTACAGCCAAGAGAAGGATGCGTCCATGTCCTGGCCGCACTTTTCTTTGGCTCCGGCGATCAGGCTCCAGAAATCGTATTTGCTCATTTCCATCCCCGGCTGCGCCGGATACCACTGTTTCTTCAGGCCTCCCGCAAGGCTGTCGCATTCCGCTGCCCACTGTTCCAGCTCCTCATCGTTGGCCCGCATCTCCTGGGCGTAGAGTTCCAAGCCGCTGAGGATATTCTGCCTGGTCTGTTCACTCAGCTCAGGCGCGCCGCCGGAGTCTCTGGCGGCGGATACCGCCTGATCGAATGTACTGCCGATTTGCTCCACCATCTCCCGGTATCCCTTGGGTGTGTCATCCTCAGCCAATCCCCAGAACTCAGCCATATCTGTGAGCAGTCTGCGGAATGTGGGCAGCTGTTCTTCCTGACCCTGTGCGGCAAGCCGGGCGGCGTGTTCCGTCAGGCCAGCGATGCACTGGCGCATCGTGTTTTTATATGCCTGATACTGCGGCTCCATCTGAGCGAGAAGTTCATCGACGGTATAGCGGCGGGTGTTTTCGCCCTGGGCCGGCGAGGTCTGTTCTCNGTNATCCAAGCTGCATTCCTCCCAGTTCAATACGTTCCGCCATATCCTCAGCCTGGATAGGCGGAGCCTCGTAAAGCGTCTTTTTTCCGTAGGTGATTCGGATGATGTCCTCCGCGCAGTAATCGGCGCTGCGGCCAAACAGCCGCTCAAACTCACGGCGATCCTGTGCGGGGATATCATAGGTGCTGTAATAATTCCTATGGCCTGTCAGGGAGTTTGCCGCCGTCTTGAAAGTCAGTTCCATGCCATCTTTCTCAACCGTAACGGTCACCGTTTTAGCGCCGCTGGCTTTTAACGCCTCTGTGATGGCTTTCATTCGGTGGATGGGATTTTCGGTATCCTGCATCAGCGCCTGATATTCCGCTAACAGAGCGTCATCTTTCAGAAATTGCAGGAGAAACTTCTCCTGATTGATTTTGATATGCTGATCCGCCTCTGTCTCAATGAAGCCCTCCGGGTCCTGGAGCCAGGCCATAAAAGCGGCCTCCGGCAGTTCATTCAGAATATAGTCGCTGTGGAACTGCCCATCTGGCGCTTGGTTGGCAAAAATTTGGCAGATTACCGTTTCTTTGGCGCCGTAGTCCTGATAATACTGAAGATCGCGCTTCGCTTGTCCGCTGGAGNCTATCTGTNTGGGGAGGTTGCTACGGTCATTCGCGATGATCTCCTCCACGCGCTGATTGATTTTGGCGCATATTTCATCCACCATAGAGGGGATGGCCCTGGCCGCAAACGGGGCCTGCCCGTCTGTAAGAATAGTTGACAGGCCCTTCGTCAGATACAGTGTCTTTTTTCCGATGTCGTGTACACCGCAAAACGTCAGGCCGTTTTTCCAGGAGATACAGCCATCTGCTTCCACGGCAGTCTGGTACAGATAGTCAACCGGCTTTTTTTCGATTTTGAGGAGCATCGTGACGGCTTTCTCGCCTGTGCAGATTGTCAAAGGCGCGTTTCCCCAGTCCAGCCACCGCTGGAAATCATTGCGGGAAACCGTACATTGAACAAGGTCTTTCATCAGGTGATTCCTCCTATCGTCATGCCAGTACCGCCATAATCCTCCAGAGTGCAGGAGTTTTCTCTAAATTTGTTCCTCATAAACTCATACCCTCCATTGCCGGTGCTGCCTGCTGGGAGCGATCAGCGTCCATCTGCCACTCTGACCGCAGCTGTCTTTGCAGAGACACACATTCCTTGACCCAGTCATCCAGTTCGCCGTCGATTTCCAACTCCTGACGGTGAATTTCCAATGCGATTAAAATATCATTTTTGGCGCTGTCTGGCAGCGCGGGAGCCTGACCGGATCTCCGTGCGGCTGACACGGCCTGGTCAAATGATTCTCTGTACTGCCGCTCCAGCTGGATGGAGGTTTCTTTATCNNCGTAGGCGCCTCCATCCAAGCCCCAGAATGGCACCAATTTCAGAATAATCTCCCGCAGTTTTGTGATATCTTCCTCCTGGTGGNGCGCTGCCCGCTGTGCGGCGACTGTAGTCAGACCGGCAACACATCTTCGGATGTACTCCTCATACGCCTGATAGGTCGGCTCNATCAGTTTCAGAAACTCATCCAGATTATAAGAAGATTGGGAGGCTCCGTGGCCAAGCCATTGTTTCAGCGCGGCTCTGGGATATAAAATCCGATCTGATTCACTCATCAGCCTATACCTCCCATCGTCATGCCGGTACCACCGTAGTCCTCGATCTGGCGGGGATTCTCCTCANCATACAGGCCGCAGAACATATCGTCCACGGCCTTGCGGATTTCCGGGTCATCGGTCAGGGTTTCACAGCGGAAGCCGGTGGCGGCGTGGCAGGGCAGCTCCTCACGGACGGCCTGGAGATATTTCTCCGGGTCAGTATAGTTCCACCGTTCCCCGCTGGCGAAGGTGACCCGCCCGACAGCCGGGCTTTCGTCCAGTACCTGCCGGAGACGGGCGGCAGCCTCCGCCGCCACCGGGTCATCCTTGAATTCGTCCATCCTCAGCCGGTCCTCTGACAGCCACTCCCGGCCATCCCAATGGATGGCCAGATCCACCGCGGCGATGCCGTCCTTGGTGACCCCCAGCCGCTTGTCCTCGCAGTCAAGACCGGCGTATAACTGTATGGCCTCCTCCAGCGGGAGCTGGTGGGTCACTTGCCGCTCAGGCGTGTTGATGTGTTCGATCACATACCACTCATAGCTATGGGGGAGTGTGGGATCANCGGCGTTTTGGAGCGACTGGCGCCCCTGTTCCGTCAGTCCCATCTGCTGAGCCTGTTTATCGAAACAACTGAGGTAGCACTGGTAGTCGCCCTCTATGGGATTGCACCGCAGGCGGTAGAGATACCGTCCCGTCTCCAGCGTGAAGCCGTAGTTCTGGCAGCAGGAGCCGCCCGCAATGGCTCCCTTACTGCCATAGCAGTACCGCCGCATGGAGGGGAGGTCTTTCAGGACGCCCTTGCGGAGATCGTTCACCACCTTGTCCAGCTCATCCCGGAACTCCTGGGTGTTCAGCTCCTCGGGGCCTCTGGGCCACTGCGTCAGAAGAAACTCCGCTCTGTTCCGTTTCCGCCTGGCGGCGAAAACTCCACCCGCTTCGTTCCTTCTTCCTTTCCCCACCGGACCCGCTGCGCTGGGCTCCGGTGGGGGCCCTTTCCTATCCTTCTCCGGCGTCTGAGCATAAAAAAGCCCCGCATCCTCGGGGGATGCGGGGCACAGCTGATGGCGGACAGGCGTTTCAGGGCAGCGGATCTTTTCCTCAGCACAGAACTCCGCCAAGCTGGGATTTGTACCGGTCATCTGGAACATATCCTTGATCAGCCGGAACTGAGAGCCACCCTTTTTCAGCGGCAGACAGGAGAGGATCGAACCGGTATGGTTTTCCTCCGCCAGATCCACCAGCGCGTGGGGTTCGTCCGGATGCCGGGCTGTACCCCGCAGGTCGTAACAGTACCAGCCCTGGGGCACATCCTCACGGGGGATGGGCGCGGCACTGTACAGCACCGAGGCCCCGAACAGGCGAGCCCCCAGCATTTTGTCCTTGTAAATGTTGATTTGCAACGGTTTCACTCCCTTTCGTTTTTGGTCAGCAACAATAGATACCACAACTCCCGGCGAAAGTCTACAAAAACTTTTTACATCATCGCCTGCCCAATCTCCGGTGCGGGAGGGAAAGGCTTGCTCAGGCGGCGCGCCAGACCGAACTCCGTCCGCCGGACGCCGTCCTCTGCCATGGAGTCCTCGCCCAGACGGGAAAAATCCATATACCCGTCGATGGTATCAATGACTTCATCGTCAGCCCCAGTGCGGCGGAGTACCTGCTTCCCGTACTCATCCATATCCTCCGGGACCCGCTCGTAGTCATCCCGGTCCATGGCAATGCTGACAGCTTCTGTGAAGGTATCCGGCTGTTCCACCTCCAGAACAGCGCAGAACTTCATCAGTTCCCCGTCCTCCTGCTCCATCTCCTGAAGGCACAGCGCCAGCGTATTGGCGTCTTCCACAGTGATTGTATCCAGCGGGAGAAGGCCGTCCAGATACGGGGAGGAGAANTTGACGGCGGTGATTCCGGCCNGGGCGAAGTCCTCCNCGTCCAGCGNNCNTTTTGCCTGCTCCAGCCNNTCGTCCGAGNCGGGAAAGCTGAGGGGGAATGTACCCTTTCCTGTGGAAAGCGTCAGGCGGAGGACGCCCTGCTCTTCCAAGACCTGCTCCATAGCGCCTGACTGAATCCCGGTGTAGCTGTCGGCCAGGAACTCTCCCTCATGGCTGTTGCAGTAGTCGATGCCGATGGAGCGATAGTCCAGGTAGGGCCGCAGAGTCTCCGGTACCTTATCCTCCAGACGGTCATGCTCCACCAACCANCTGCCCAGCTCCTGGTGGGAGGTCACACCTGGAATGACCTCGTAGCAATCCAGGCTGGCCGGTTTGATATGGGCGGCGATCCGAAGCACATCGTCCAGACTNTNTTGAGACTCCGGGTCCAGAGACTTGGACAGATGGTAGTGTTCCGCCGCGTTCATCCCGTCTACCGTTTCCGCCAGCTGGTTCAGCTTCTGGAGCGTGGAATCGCTGTCCAGCCTGGTTTGCTGGAGATGCCAGTTGAGTGCGGGGACGGAACTGTCAGCGTTCAATACCGTGGGTGCGATATTGGGTTGGCCCGCCGCACGAATTTCATCAACTTTCCGTTTGAATTCATCCAGCGGCACCGGCAGTTTCAACTGTTCAAGTACACTGCCGCTGGATATATTCAGCTTTAACATGATAGACCTCCCATCTGCTGGTCCGGCTCTTGCGCAGGAGGAAAGGGCTTGCTCAGCCGGCGCACCAGACCGAACCCGGTTTGCCGAACGCCGTCCTCATCCATCATCTCACTGCCCAGCCGGTCAAAATCAGTGCAGCCTTCTATGGCCTCCAGAACTTCGTCGTTTGCACCCATGCGGCGCAGGGCCTGACGGCCATACTCCCGTTCGCTGTCGGAGATCAGCTCATAGTCGTCGATGTCGATGGCCATATCAAGGGCCTCGGTGAAGGTGGACGGTTCCTCCACCTCCAGAGCGGCGCAGTATTTCATGATCTCGCCGTCTTTTTTAAGGCACTGGAGACAGAGAGCCATCTCATTGGCGTCCTCTACAGTGATACTGTCCATAGGGATCAGCCGGTTCAAATAGGGCGCTGTATATTCGGCGCTGGCGATNACCGCTTGAGCGAAGTCCTCGATTCTCAGGGACTCCTTTGCCTGTCCCAGCTGCTNCTCGGAGGCGGGGAGGACAAGGGGATAACTCTGTTCTGAGGCTGTGAGTGTCAGAAGCATGGCTTTTGGCGCCTCCCCCTGCACCGGAGCTTCCTCCCGGCGTTTGACAAAACCATAGGCCGTGTATGCACCCCCAAGGGCGTCCCGCTGCTCCGCACCGATCCTGGCATAGTCCAGATAGGGCCGGGCCTCCTCCGGAAATCGGAATTTTCCAGTTATGAATGCGGTATCCACCAGAAAACGGCCCAGATCCTCGTCTGTCTTGATTTTGGGGAATATCTCATAACGGTCNAGGCTGTTTGCGACATGAACCGCAAAGTCCAGATCACCGGTACATTCCAGTTCCAGCGCCCCGGAAAAGAGACGCTGTTCCTCCTGTGTCATACCGTTGATTCTGTCGTCCAGGGTGTTCAGCTTCTCAAGGTCAGCCCCGCTCTCCAGATCGGCGTGCTGGACATACAGATAGAGGCTGGGGATGGGGCTGTTCACACCGCTGATGCTGATTTCCGCGGGCTCATCCTCAAAGCCTGCGATCAGGCTGAAGATCGTGCTTGCCGCCTCATCACNGGTAGTGGGGATATCGAGCGCAATACCGTAGCTCCGGCACTCCAGGTNNAGAATNATTGNGCCAGCCCTCCCATCTGGAGTCCCTGTTCCCGCTGATGCTTCTCTGCGGGGTCCTCCATCATCAGCTCCTCCAGCGGCATTGTGCCCTGGTACACCACATAGCCGCATTCGTTGAACTGCCCGCCTTCCTGCTGGAGCTGCTGTTCACCGTAGCGGCGGTAGTCGTAGAAGCCCTCCAGGTTTTCGTCGTAGTCGAAATGAGCGGACTCCCGGATCATGTGCCTGCCGTATTCCTCCGGGGTTTGGAGGCCGGGGACAAAGTCAAACAGGTCCAGGTTTTCCGCCAGCTGGCGGACGGCCATCATGTCTCCAGCCTCCGCAAACAGCACTACCGCATTCAGCTTCTCCATATCCGCCTCCTTCAGCGGCTCGATAGCCTGGCACATCCGGTTCAGGGCTGGGAGATCGTCACCGCTCAGATACTCAATATCCAGCGCCTCATCCACTTTTTCCGGCAGCTCATTGCAGTCGATGCGTATCTGGGCATCGTGCGGCGAGGTGATGCCAACGCGGAGTAGTGTCCGCCCGATCTGGTGTTCCGCGGCGGGGAGGTACAGGTACTCCGGATTTTTCCCCTCTGCCAGCCCCCGCTTCGGCGTGATCTCCAACACCATAAAAAGGCTGTCGTAAGGATATACGGGGAACTGGTGTCCGTTGTAGACCGGTTCCAGCTTCATGCCGCTGTCGTAGACCACGCCGTAAGGGGTGATGACTCCTCCACTGCCGTCAATCAGCTGGAGGGCGGCTTCTTTGCCATTCACTGCCTGGTATTGGTCCATCGGCATTGCGCCGCCGTTCAGCGTCATTGTGTGGTCTTTCCCNANCTGCTCCAAATCAGAGANATCCGTGATAACCGTTGTCTGTTGACAACAGTACGTCAGGTTAATAAAGTCCTTGATTTCGGACAGCCCCAGCTTGTGAGCCATAGCCTGGAACTGACTGACCTCGCCGGCGCAGAAGCCGTCCAGCCGTTTCGCCAGGTAGTCCAGCTGATCGATATTGACCAGCGTACCCACCAGGGTGTTCAGCACGCTGTACCGGCTGTTTACTTCATCCACAGTGCAGTCCNGGTTGACGGAAAAGCCCAGGTCAATTGCCTGGAGCATCTCAATGGTCTTATCGTACTGGTCAACGGGAATGGGAAAGGGGATAGTGATCTGATCGCATTCCGGACGTCGGGGGTTGCTCAGAACCGCTTGGATTACATAGCTCATACGCCGCCGCCCTCCTCAAAGCCCTCTTTCATCTCCCACTCACGCTGCCTCGGCTTGGTGGGCCGGTTGCAGGGCAGCTTCTTCTGGGGCCTCTTTTTCCGGGTGTCAATGCGGGTAGACGGCGATCTGGACGGGTCCATCATCATCCGCTCCAACCCCGCCAGGCGGGTATCGCCCATGAAATATCGTGCCATATTCTTCTGTCCTCCTGTTTTGGTATTTCCAATCCCTGAAAAGAGGACAAAACGAAAAAAGGCGCTGCCCTTTTTTCAGGGAAACGGCCTTATCTGGTACAAATATTGGGTTTTAACTTAACTGCATCCCGCCCTCTCACGGGGGCTCTATAGCCGCAAACTCCAACTCTTTTTGGTTGGACGCCTCTGCCAGCGCCTCCAGATCCGGGACGCTGCGTTCGATTGGTCCCACGGTGGATTCCGGGCATTTCCATCGTTCATCTGTGGGGTTGTTATTCTATAAAAAATGTATAACCGCTTTGTTCAGGATCGAGTGAGTCACAAAATTCTTCCTCTTTTTGCAAGGAAATGTCAACTCGATCCTCCAAATCAGGGATAGTGCGCTCTATTTGTTCCGCCGCAGAGCTCAGATGCTCCTGCCGTTCACTGGTAATGCTGAAGTTTTCCAATGTTTCAGGGATACTGCGATAGACTTCTGTAAGTTGTTCGGGAGTAAAAAGGACAACGTGGGGGATGAGGCCGGAGCGGGTAGCGAAGTCGCGCTTGGCCGCGGTGTAACTGTCCACACCGCCGGGAGGTCCGTAGAAGTTCCCCGCGTTCAGGCCAGTGCGCTCCCGCACACGTTCCCAGGTAGCAAACTGGACGCCGTACCTGGTCGGGTGGCCCGCCAGAACCACATCGTTGAAATCCGCCAGCAGCCTGTAGTCTCCCGTCAGGCCGCTGGCTGTCAGCTGGGGCGCCGTCTCCATCTGGCGCATGTACTCGGCAGTGGTTTTGGTGATAGAGATTGCTTTGTCCAGAGCGGCGCTCCTGTGATCATCCGCCGTATCCTCCCGCCAGTACCTCACCGAGCCGGTATCCAGCGCGAGGCAGAGACGCTGTCCGTCCAGCTCTATTGGCAGGAGGCCCTCCTCCGTTTCCGGTTTTACGGCAAAGCCCTCGTGCTGGAGGTTCAGGGTTAGTTCTTGGAAGTATCTGTTTTTTTCTTCTGCGTTCATTTTGATCCTCCTTGCTTTCTAATATAATGGCAACTTTTTGCGCTGAAAAGTCCGGGGCCCTTTTTGATTTTGCCTGTTTTGAAAACAGGCGCTGGGAGTATTGTGTTTTCCTGGAAAAACAAAAAGCGCCGGTCTGTCAATTCNTTTAGAACTGACGGATCGACGCTCAATACAGACGCTCAAAATCGTAGCGCCCTATTTGAAACTGNTTTGCCGCAGGTNTAAGTCCTGCCTGAGTGNATAGGAGGTGGGGAAAAATCTAAATTTTGAGGCCCTTGGATTTTCACTATCCAAGGGCCTCTGAGGTCTTGAAATCTCTCAGTTTTTTCACCAAAAATCTTTTTTGACCTCTTTTTCTGGTCCGAGTGGCGAGACTTGAACTCACGACCCCTTGACCCCCAGTCAAGTGCGCTACCAACTGCGCTACACCCGGATATTTACGCTCACTCATGTCAGCTTGTATAGATTAGCACACTTCGCCAGAAAATGCAAGACCTATTTTTAAATTTCTTTTGAAAATTTTTCCCCCCTCAAATTTAGGAAGCTTTCCCTCCTCAACAGCGGACCCGCCGCCGGAATAGTCTGCAAAACAGGGGATCGACCGTTTTATTCTGAAGTCCTCCCCCTNACGAAACATCCCCGGAAGGCAGAACGGCGCCCGTCCTCCCCTATAAAAAAGCCAGCGCCCGGTGCAGCCACGCCGGGCGCTTCAAGCGTTTTCCAAGGCCCGCGCCCTGCTTACAGGCCGTACCCCATGATATTCTCGGCGCAGAGCACGTCGATACGTCCCTGAGCCCTGGCAGGGTCCGGCTGAATCCCCTTTCGCAGCAGGTCCCGCAGCAGCAGCAGGGGCNGCGCTCCTTGCTGCACCATGTCCTGGGGAATGGTGAAATCCACGCCGCCATCCAGCAGCAGCCGCCGGATTCCCTCGTTGATATCATGGCAGACCACACGGATTTCCCCCTTTCGGCCCGCCGCCCGGATCGCCTCCACACAGCCGGACACGTTGAGGTTCGCCATGTAGACTCCGCCCAGCCCCGGATGGGCTGCAANGGCCTCGCCTACCACAGAAACCGTTGTGCCATAATCGTTAAAAGTCTCCGCAACTACAATCTGTTCCGGGGCAAAGCCCAGCTCCGCCATGCGCTCTTGAAAGCCGCCCAGCCGCTGGCGGTGCCCGTCAAACTTTAAATTGCCCACCGTCGCCAGCACNANGGCGTCCCGGGACACGCATTTGCTCATCAGCTCCGCCGCCACCCGGCCTGCCCGGCGGATGTCCTGGCCCACGAAGCACACCCGGCCGCTTTCCGGAAGATCCGAATTAAACGTGACGCAGGGAATCCCCCGCTCCGTCAGCTCCGTCACCCGGTCCTGGACCGAGCGGTCGTTCAGCGAGCAGAGGGCCAGGCCCTTGCAGCCNTCCGCCTCCAGCTCGTCCAGCAGAGTCAGCGCCTCCTGGGGAATGTCGGTTTTGCAGTGCCGCACCAGCACCCGGACCCGGCCGNCGGACAGCTCCTCCCGGACGCTGTCAATGCCCCGCTCCACGTCCGCCCGAAACNGCCCCTCTTCGCTGGGCAGAAGAACCCCCAATTTCAGCGTTTCCAGGGAGGCGGCCATCTGCCGGGCGTGGGCCTCCCGGGGAGACACGTACCCCGTCTCGGCAATGGCGGCCAAAACCCGCTCCCGAACGTCCGCCCGCACATAAGAGCGGTTGTTCAGCACCCGGTCCACCGTTCCCCGGGAAACGCCCGCCAGCGCCGCCACCATTTGGATTGTCGCCCTCTTCCCCNTGCTGATTCCTCCCCAATATGTGCAGTGCACAGTATGTGACGCTTTTATGATAGCACAGCTCTTGTGGATTTGCAAAAGAAATTTTCATCCCTTTTGTAAAATCCGCTGATTTCTCTTCAATTCTCTACTAAAACGCAAAAAGGGGTTGACAGCCGGGCCCGGCTTTGCCATAATGTGTGTAAAAACACACAATGAATAGCACACAATAAAGCACATATAGGAGGCAGCGCTATGAACTTTCAAAAATCAGCCTGCATCGAGCCCATGTACAGCGAGCTTCCCTTCCTGGAGCGGTTCCAGGCCGCTAAACAGGACGGCTTCGAATTCGTCGAGTTCTGGAGCTGGANGGANAAGGACCTGGACGCGGTGAAGGCGGCGGCGGAAAAGGCGGAAATTGGCATCTCCGGCTTCAACGGAGACGCGGAGCTCTCCCTCATCGACCCCAGCCAGAAGGAGGCCTACCTGGCCTTCCTCCGCCGGTCNGTGGAGGCGGCTAAGAAGNTGGGCGCCCGGTCCGTCACCATCCACTCCAACGGCCTGGGGGACGGCGGCATGGTCATCGACCATTATGATGAACTCAGCGACACGGTAAAGCTCTGCACCATGTTCGGAACCCTGAAAGAGTGCGCGAAAATCGCGGAGGAGAGCGGCATCTCCATGAACCTGGNGCCGCTGAACGTCACCACGGACCATGTGGGCAACTTCCTCCAGACCACTCGGATGGCCGCTGAAATGACCCGGCTCATCGGCTCCCCCAAGCTGAAGGTGCTCTATGACGCCTACCACATGCAGCTCAACGAGGGCAGCCTCTGCGACAACATCCGGGCCTATGGGGACCAGTTCGGCCACATCCATGTGGCGGACGCCCCGGGCCGCCACGAGCCTGGCACTGGCGAAATCAACTACGCCAATGTGTTTGCCTGCCTGGAGAAAACCGGCTACACCGGCTTGATCGGGTTTGAGCTTATGCCGAAGACCTCCACCGCTGAGGCGGTAAAAGCAATCATGAAACTTTAAATTCCATATTTTAAGAAGGAGAGACGTACATGAAAACCATCAAAATCGGCATCATCGGAGCGGGCCGTATCGGCCGGGTCCACGCGGAGAACATCGCGAAGTTTGTCCCCGAGATGGAAATCAAGACCATCGCCGACCCTTACATGAGCGAAGAGACGGTGGAGTTCCTCCGGCGCCTGCNCATCCCCAACATCGTCAAGGACGCGGAGGAAATTCTGAAGGACCCGGAAATCAAGGCGGTCGTCGTCTGCTCCCCCACGGACCTCCACGCGGAATACTCCATCAAGGCGGCCGAGGCCGGGAAGGACGTGTTTGTGGAGAAGCCCGTGGACTACCGCATCGAGCGGGTAAAGGAGGTCATCGCCGCGGCGAAGAAGGCCGGAGTCAAGCTCCAGGTGGGCTTTAACCGCCGCTTCGACCACAACCACCGGGCCGTCTACGAGGCCGTCCGGGCAGGCAAAGTCGGCAAGGTGAACCTGGTGAAAATCAGCTCCCGGGACCCCGAGCCCCCCACCATCGACTATGTGAAGGTCTCCGGCGGCATCTTCTACGACATGATGGTCCACGACTTCGACATGGCCCGGTTCCTGGCGGGGTCCGAGGTCACCGAGGTCTTCGCCTACGGCGGCNTGCTGGTGGACCCGGCCATCGGCGAGGCGGGGGACGTGGACACCGCCGTGGTGTCCCTGAAATTTGCCAACGGGGCCATGGGCATCATCGACAACAGCCGAAAGGCCGTCTACGGCTACGACCAGCGGGTGGAGGTCTTCGGGTCCGAGGGCGCGGTGATGGATGAAAACGACACCCCCAATAACGCCACCTACTACGGGGCGGACGGAACGTCCTCCAGCCCCTGCTACAAGATCATGTGGGACCGCTACACCATGGCCTTCGCCGCCGAGCAGAAAGCCTTTGCCGAGGCGGTCATCAATGGCACGCAGACCCAGGTCACCGGAGAGGACGGCCTGGCCCCCATCCTCATCGCCGCCGCCGCCACGAAGTCCCTCAAGGAGGGGCGGCCCGTCAAGCTCAGCGAAATCACGCAGTAAGTCCCCCATTAAGAAAGGAACGAGGTTTACTATGATGAAACAGCGTATAGCCGCCCTGCTCCTGGCCGGTTTGATGCTCCTCTCCCTCTCCGCCTGCGGCGGCGGCGGCGATTCCTCCGCCGGCGGCTCCTCCGGGGACAAGGAAGGGGCCTATAAGATGAGCGTTATCTTGAAGACCACCGCCTCCGAGCACTGGCAGCTCATTATGGCCGGATGCCGGAAATTCGAATCCGAGCACCCGGACGTGGTCATCGACATCACGGGACCGGCCAATGAAACCTCCTACGACGACCAGCAAAATATGATCGAAACCACCCTGAACAACAGCGAAGTGGACGCCATCATCATCGCCCCCCTCCAGTCGGAGACCGCCGCCACCCTCATTGCCGGGGAGACCCGCCCGGTCTTCGCCCTGGACACCAACATCGACGCGCCGGAAATCGTCTCCTTCATCGGCACCGGAAACGAGGCCGCCGCCAAGCTGGGGGCCACGGAAGCCGTCAAGGCCGCGAAGGCCGCGGGATGGGAAACCATTGAGTGCATCGAAATCGCCGGGGTCAAGGGAGACGCCACCAACACGGCCCGGATGAACGGATACACCGCCGGAGTCAATGAAAACGGCGGGACCTTCCTGGCCGATGAAATCCAATACGCCAACGCCGTGGCGGACCAGGCCGTCACCTGCATGGAAGCCATTATCCAAACCCACCCGGATGGAATCGCCATCGTATGCGCCAACAACGACGACATGGCCGTGGGAGCCGTCCGGGCCGCAGAGGGCAACCCCAGCTTTGCCAACACCATCTTCCTGGGCTTCGACGGCTCCACCGGCGCGTGCCAGGCCATCCTGGACGGACTTCTGACCATGTCCGTGGCCCAGCAGCCCTATGAGATGGGCTACCTGGCCTGCCAGACCGCCTACGACAAGCTCCAGGGCAAGGACGTGGACGCTGTGGTGGACCCCGGCATCGAGGTCATTTCCCCAGAAAACGCCCAGGCCCGCATCGACAAGGTCAACGGATATCTCGCCGGTCAGAACTGATCGGAGTGCCCCCGCGCAGCTCTGCGCGGGGGCGCTTTTCTTGCAGGCAGAAAAGCAGCCGCATGACGCTTGCGCGCCATGCGGCTTTTTTGGCTAAACGCTGCGGCCCCTTCCGGCCCCTCAGGCCGTAAGGTTCCAAAGGTCCTCGAAGAGTCCGCCGCCGTCGGGCTCCGTGGTTCCCGGCTCCTGGGGCTCGGTGGGAGCCGTGGGGGGCGGGTCCGGCGTGGGCTCCGGGTCCGGCGTGTGCGGCGGAGTGCCGT